>JAOUPQ010000001.1 GCA_029879765.1 Nitrospinota bacterium
GACAGGTTCGACCGTTGCTCCTCCGCCGGTTGCCACGACAGCAGGCAGCGCGGGGATGTGCATGGCGACCAGTTCCGGGGCCGCGATTGCGACGAGTGCCATACCCTGCGAGGATGGGAACCGCCGCTATTCTCCCACAAGGATCCCAAATACACAGGCTACAAGCTCGAGGGGAAACACGCCGGGGTGGAGTGCGCCAAGTGCCACCCAAAAGGCCCGTTCAGCGTGGTGAAGTATCGTCCCATAAAATACGACACCTGCATGGGACAGGGGTGCCACGATATCCCGAATCGCGGGGCGATCCATGGCAAGCAGTTCAACGGAACTAATTGCGACCAGTGCCATAATATGGAGGGATGGAAGCCTTCCGTGTTCTCCCACGATTCCCCCTCATATGGAGGCTACAAACTTTATGGCAAACACCGCCCGCTGAAGTGCGAAAAATGCCATCTGTCGAGCCTGTTCGGTGTGGTGAACTATAAACCTATCAAATACCAGCTGTGCGATGACTGCCACAAGGATCCGCACAAGGGCCAATTCGGTTCCACCGCCTGCGCCACCTGCCATACGGAAGACGACTGGAAGAAGCTTCAGTTCGACCATAATCGCAACAGCCGGTTCTCTCTGTATGGAAAGCATGTGGGGCCGAAGTGCGAAAAGTGCCACCTGAAGAAGGGAGTGCTGGGCGACACCATGGTGTGGAAACCGGTGGATAGGGAGTGTATCGCCTGTCACGCCGATAAGGACAAACATAAAGGGGCTTTCGGCAAGCAGTGCGACCAGTGCCATACGGAAGAGACGTGGAAGACAGACCGGTTCGCGCATGAGTTGACCGGCTTCCGGCTCGAATACTCCCACCTGCGGCTTACATGCACGGCATGCCACGAGAAGAGGGACACCTGGGCCGGCATCGGGGAGAACTGCCGAAACTGCCACACAGACCCGCACTTCAACCAGTTTGGAGCCCAGTGTTCCGACTGTCATAACGCCAGGGACTGGGAGCCGCGCAAGTTTAAACATGGTCTGTTCGGGTTCCGTCTGGAAGGCGCCCATCGGATAGTGGAGTGCAAGGAGTGTCACCAGAACCGGCTCTACGCCAACACTCCCACGGACTGTATCGCCTGTCACCGGGCCGAGTTTTTCAGCCCCGGCGCCGCGGCGATCCACTCTCCGAACAATATTGACTGCCAGTTCTGCCACAAGCCATATTCCTGGCGGCCGGCCTCGGGGCATTTCCACCAGTCCATGACTTTCAGCGGCGCCCATAAACAGATCCAGGGTCAATGCGACTACTGCCATACAAGCAACTATGGGCTGCGGTGGCCCGGCGCCAGGACGGAGCAGGATTGTGAGTACTGCCACATGGCGGATTACAGAAAAGAGCACAGGAATTGCCCAACGACTTGCGGCATGTGCCATAACACCAGTGATTTTGACGACGGCAAGGAGACGATTAAGTGCGACTGACGCTGTTGGCGGCCATAACAGCCGCTCTATTGGCCCTATGGCCAGCCCCGGCGAACGCTGTATCTGTCAGCGGCAGAATATCCGGATCGTACTACAACCATGATGACGACATCAGCGAGCAGGACCGGAGCATAAGCAGGATCAAGCTGCGGCTGGATGTGGACGATTTCATGCCCTACGACTCCTCTTTCCATTTAAGAACCATCACCCGCTCCGTTTCGGGGCATGACTACAACAGCAACCTGCCCGGACAGAGGATCGAACAGGCGGAATTCGAAATGAACGGCCTGGGCGGATTCATGGATCTGCATCTTGGCAGGATGAACATAGAAGACATCTTTTCCACCAGGGTGGATGGGGCGAATGTGGATTTCCACCTGGGAAAGACTTTCGGCTTTGGCCTGTTTGGCGGCCAGACTCCCGATCCGTTTTCCGACCAGATAAACTCCAGCTACTCCACTTATGGAGGATACCTGTTCAACCGTGGGCTGGGGAGCAGGTTTTCCCTCGGATATGTGGCCACGGCCAAGGGGGGGGAGGACTCCACATACATATCGGGTATGTACTATTCTCTATCATCCGCATCGTTCAACTGGATGGTCGACTTCCGTATGGATGAGGACAAGGCTAACAGCGAATGGCGGGTCACCGAGTCCATGTTGAACATGACATACCGGCCCAGCAAAAGGACCAAGGTAAACCTTAACTACACCGAATACCGCTCCATTCAGCTGTTCGAGTCGATGGACTACGACGCGAGTTATGACATGCAGCGTTCCACCCGGCTGTCAGGTGATATCTACATCTTGAAAAGCACGTTGCTGTATGCCCGGTTCGATGGCCGCATGCGCGACATCGACAACGGAACCGCCACCCTTGTCACCGCAGGGGTGCGCCAGGACGATATGTTCGGCTTCATGCGGATGGATTTCTCATATAACGGCATCAGCTATTTCACCACCTCTTCCAGCAGGATTAACTTCATGGTGGGGGCGGATTTAATACGGGATTTGAGCGGCGAGATAGAAATTACATCCATCGACACGACCCAGGAGGGGCAGAGCAACTCCATGTCCCAGTTCGTGTTTGGCGCCTCGCTGGACTGGTGGTGGAAGAATTTCTTCGTCTCGGCCATGCTCCAGTATTCCAACGAAAAATACCTGGACGTGGACGCGATTTATACCAACAAGGCTTCGGACCACTTTTCCACCGTCGTTTACTATCTGAACCTCGGCTACAAGTTCTGACCTGGGGGGAGGATAGCCATCCCCCCCAGTGATATAATCATCCTGCAGAAAAGAAAGGCTGGCATGGAACTATACCGGGCGTTCACCATCAGGGAAAACTATAAGAACCGCGATAGCGTGGTGGTGGATTGGTTCTGTGAGAGCAGGCAGAGACCTGTGGCGCGGATAGAGGATCTGGTGGAAAGCCTGCCGGAGATGGACGATAAAGAAAGAGCCGAGCTCCAGGCCCGGCTGGATCAATTGCTCACCACCGCCGAAGTGGACGAATTGGCCCGATACATCAGGGCTACCACGGGTTTTGAAGTCAAGCGAACCAGGATAGAGCTTCCTGTATCTGATGCGAAAAAAATCCCGGATTTTTCCGGCAAGTCCTCCGTCCAGGAAGGGGAATACTTTCATATCCATGAAAGCCGCGACTATAACCTGTCTGCGTTGATCACAGGCTACGTGGACCTTTCCGAGCCTCCCAACACCATCTCCATGGGTTAGACCCCATATCCGGCCGGATGGCGGCTCCCCCGAGCCTGTCGCCCGGGGGCCTTGCCATCGACCCGTTTTATTTCAAAGCCGCCAGGGCCTTTTCGTAATCAGGCTCCTCAGTTATATCCGGGACCTGCTGGGTGTACACCACATTGCCATCTTTCCCCACGATAACCACCGCCCTGGACAGAAGGCCGGCCAGGGGGCCATCCACCATGCGAACGCCATAGTCCTCACCGAATTTTCGCTCTCGAAGCTCGGTGGATGTATCCACGTTTTCGATCCCCTCGGCGGCGCAGAACCGTTTGTGCGCGAAAGGAAGATCCAGCGACACACACAGGCACACGGTGTCCGGCACAGAGGTTATATCCTTGTTGAACCGTCGCACTGAAGCGGCGCAGACCGCAGTGTCCACGCTGGGGAAGATATTGATCACAAGGTTTTTCCCCGCATAGTTTTTCAGGGAGACATCGGACAGGTCAGATTTTGTGAGCAAAAAATCCGGAGCCTTGGAGCCGATGGCCGGCAGGGCGCCGCAAGTGTTCACAGGATTGCCCTTTAACGTAATTTTAGACATGTTTAGCCTCTTGCCTTTAGAATGATAATAATGCGATATATTCTACAACAAGCCACCCTCTACAAAAAATGTTATTTGCCTTCGGGTGTCTGGTTTTGGAAAAGTCCGCCAGATTCGGGAAGGTATAAAAACGCTGAAACTGGGCAGATATAATCTTACAATTGATAATGCCTTCCCCGGAATGTATTATAGAGATGGAAGCATCGGGGTGAACAGAAGAGTCGGAATTGCGGGGGTTGAATCAGAATGGACCCAGGCTGGCCCCGCGCGAATTATAACTCGGACGCCATAATGATCTATGTGCTAATGCCATGAACGCCAAGCCTCTTGAGGAAATGAGCATCCTGCTTGTGGATGACTCCCGCTTCAGCCGGGATGTAATCTGTAGCGTCCTGGAAAAACACAATTTCAAAAACCTGCATTTGGCCTGTTCCTCCGCCGAGGCGATGGATTTGTTGGGCCTTTCCTCGGCAAAAAAGGATGAGCTGAAGGTGGACCTTATCCTCATGGATGTGGTGATGAAGGACATGGATGGGATCGAGGCCACCCGGGGGATAAAGAAAAACTTTCGTCTGCGGGACGTTCCCATTGTGATGGTTTCCGGCGTTACGGAAAAAGAGAAGCTCAAGGAAGCCTTCGCCGCAGGAGCGTCGGACTATATAGAAAAGCCGGTGAACGAGGTCGAGCTGGTGGCCAGGGTGAGATCTATCCTGAGCCTGAGCCGGGAGATATCGGAAAGAAAGGACAGGGAGCTAAAGCTTCTTAAGCTTACAAAGGAGCTGGAAGAGGCCAACAAGAAGCTGGAGATCCTCTCTTCTCTCGATGGCCTCACCGGTGTGGCGAACCGAAGGGTGTTCGATCAGACGCTTCTCAAGGAGTGGAAACGGATGGAACGGGAGTCCAAACCTATTTCCCTCATCCTTATCGACGTAGATTATTTCAAGAACTTTAATGACACTTACGGGCATTCGTCCGGGGATGAGTGCCTGAAGAAAGTGGCCAGGGCGATCAGTTTTTCCGTCTCCCGGCCAGGAGACCTGGTGGCCAGGTATGGGGGAGAGGAATTCGTGATCGTTCTGCCGGATACCGATGGCCCCGGCGCCCAGAAAGTGGCGGTGGAGGTGATGGATAAAATCGGAAAGATGGGAATCAGGCATGAACGCTCCGAAGTGGGAAATCGCCTCACCGTAAGCCAGGGAGTGGCCACCATGCTCCCTGGGAGCTCCGGCGGCAAATCCTCCGATCTTCTGGAATTGGCCGATAAGGCGCTGTACAGGGCCAAACACGAAGGCCGCGCCAGAGTGGTCGCTCTTAAATCATAATCTTCAATGCGCTGGCATGTTCCTCCCGGACGGTTTCCCCAAACCTGTCAGGCGAACGGGTCAGAATTTGCATGATTTTTCAAAAGAGAGTATAGTTATGGCTATGATGGAGCTTATATAATGATGATCACGCGGATACTGGTGTTGGTGATATTCGCTCTGTCGGTGGCCCTGCCCGCCGGAGCGGGGGCTTCGCCCCATTCCCCCAGCGTCTCCCTGGGAGCTCCAGATTGCGAAAGCCAGCATGCCCAGGGTCCGGATGATATGCAACATCATGGCGCTCCCGCCACCCCTTCTGGTGATTGTGGAGACTGTGCACAGATGGTTTTCTGCTGCGCCCATGTCTCCATGACCTGTGACGGCTCGATACTGGGCAAAAGCCATGTCCTGGGCGCATTCATCATCATCGGGCAGATTCAGCGTTTCAAAGCCAAATCCCTGTCCTCCAATCTATACCATCCCCCTAAAGCCCGGTAAGGGCTCGCCCTGCAAGGGCTCGCCCTGGAAGGGCATGCCCGCAGCGGCAGGTTATTTTTTGGGCATTTCTCGCTTGCGGTGTGGCCACTGTGGTCCAGGGCCTCGGGCGCCGCGTTGAAAAACCCAGTAAAAGAGCGATCTTCCGTATCAACCAAAACGCATCGGAAAGTTTTGCGCAGGTTTACTCTCCGGCCAGGGAAACAGGCTGGACAATGGATGGTAGGAAAATGAGGAACAGGAAGCATATATCAGTCATCATATTCAGTTTTGTGATGGTGGCCCTGGCCCCTGGGGCGCGGGCGGATGGAAACTGGTGGCCCTCTCTGCGGGCGGAGCTGTTGGAGCAAAATCAGGGGATCGCCGCCGCCAGGAAAAAGGTGGAGGCTCTTTCCCATATCCCCGAGTCAAAGATGGCCCTGGCCGATCCTGTGGTCACTGCGGGTTTGATGAGTGTGCCGGTGGACACCTTTGCCATGGACAAGGCGGATATGACCCAGAAAATAGTCGGTGTCCGCCAGGATGTTCCCGCAGGCTCCATGCGCTCCGCCCAGGCCACCCTGGCTCGGGTGGATGTGCTGGAGGCGCAGGCCATGTTTTCCAAAGACGTGGCGACGGCGGCCATGGAACTGAAGATGGCGGTCAACGAGATAGTATTCATAAACAGGGCGCTGTCCATCCTCAATGAAACCGACATGCTGTTGGACAACTTCGTCAGGACCAGCATGGCCAAGTACTCATCGGGGAAAGGGATCCAGGCCAATGTGATCCAGGCCCAGCTGGAGAAGAGCAAGCTCGTGCGCAAAAGGCTCAAATTCGACGAGCAGCTTGAACTGGGCAGGGTGAGGATCAACCGGCTGCTGAACCGGGGGGAGGAAAAGGCCTTTCTGGCGCCGAAGGAATACATAACCCCCGCTTACCCGGTGGATACCTCCTCGCTGTGGAAAATGGCCCAGTCCTACTCCCCCATGCTTCTGATGGCCAGGGCCAGGGTGAAAAAAGCGGAAGCCAGCCTGGAGGCGGCGCGCGCATCCACGGCGCCCATGTGGATGTTTTCCGCCACCTATGGCCAGAGGGATGACAAGCAGGATATGGCCCGGCCGGACTTTATTTCCGTCACCGCCGGATTCACCATTCCTTTATATAAATCACGAAAGCAGGAGATGGTGATAGCCGGAGCGTCGGTGGCGGTGACGGGACAGGCCGATGCGGCGCGAGACACAGCCAGGGAGGTCCAGGCGCGGATCGCCTCCGCCGTGACCAGCCTGGAACAGGAAGCCAGGCTCATAGACCTGTACCAGACAGGACTTATCCCCCAGGCGACGCTGGCGCTGGAGAGCGCCATGTCTTCCTATCAGCTGGACAAGGCAGATTTTCTGACGCTGCTGTCCAACCAGATAAACCTGCTGGATATGCAGATGGAACTGGAGAGCGCAAGAATGCGCAAAGCAAACCTATACGCCAAGCTGGACGCCCAGATCGGGACTGACGGAGTGGAGGAATGAATATGGAAAAAAACAAGGACGTTAATGCTGGTGGGGTGAACTACACCCTGAAATTCTGGATCTGGCTCATCATGGCCCTAATGCTGGGAGCAGGATTCTCTTTTCGCCACCAGATTGTGGGCGCTTTTTCTGGCTCGGAGGAATCGAGGATGGAACAGGCTACCCTGATGGAAGGGAAAGACGCCAAACAAAGAGTAGTCAAATATTGGCGAGCGCCCATGAATCCCGCGGAGATATACGACAGGCCTGGCAAGTCCAAGATGGGCATGGACCTGGTGCCGGTATACGAGGACAACGAGGAAGGGGGGATCATCAAGATCAATCCCGCCGTGGTGCAGAACATCGGGGTGAAGACGGCCGTGGCGCAAAGGACTGATATCGCCAGCTCCTTTCGGACCATCGGTGTGGTCACATACGACGAGACCACAATGTCCAAGATCCAGAGCAAGGTTCAAGGATGGGTGGAGAAGCTGTATGTGAACAGTACAGGAGAGGCTATAAGCAAGGACACCATCTTGCTGGAATTGTTCAGCCCGGATCTGGTGGCCACCCAGGAGGAGTTTCTGCTGGCCCTGGCCTATCGCGACACATTGCGCAAAGGGAGCCATAAGGGGCTTGCCAAAAGCGGCGATGAGCTTTTGGCCGCCGCCAGAAGGCGCCTGATGCTCTTCGACGTTCCCGCCCACCAGATCGCCGAGCTGGAAAAAAATAAGCAGGTAAAAAAGACCCTCCATATCCACTCTTCGGCTGAAGGGGTGGTGATAAAGAAAAATGTCATCGAGGGGATGCAGGTGATGCCGGGCCAGACCCTGTACGAGGTGGCGGATCTTTCCAATGTGTGGGTGAACGTGAATGTGTATGAAGCGGAGATACCTCTGGTGGCGGTGGGGCAGGAGGCCTTGTTGACCCTCACCGCCGCGCCGGGGAAGGTCTTCCGCGGAAAGATCACTTATGTGTATCCCTTCATAGACCAGAAAAGCAGGACCGTCACCGTGCGGCTGGAATTCAAAAATCCAGACCAGACCCTCAAGCCGGATATGTACGGCAATGTGGTTCTGCAGGCGGACAAGACAAAGCAGGCTGTCACCATTCCTGCCCAGGCGGTGATACGCACAGGGGAGCGGGCCATAGTGTTCATCGACCTGGGGGGAGGAAGGTTCGCCCCCAGGGAAGTGAAGTATGGAACGGAGAACGACGGGAAGATGGAGATTCTCTCCGGCGTGGATGCCGGGGAAAGAGTTGTGACTTCCGCCCAGTTCCTGCTCGATTCCGAGTCGAAACTGCGGGAAGTGGTGAACAAAATGTCCTCGCCATCGGAGGAGCAACAGAAAACCGGCGCAGACGTCATGGACCATGCGGGCATGGACCATGCGGGCATGGAATCTGGGGAGATGGATTATTCGAAGCTTAAGGATCCAGTGGTTGATAATTCAAAAATGGACCATACGAATATGGATCACGGCGCGATGGATCACGGCGCGATGGATCACGGCGCGATGGATCGCGGCACTATGGATCACTCGAAGATGGGTCATTAAAGGGCCGGGAGGAGAGAAATGTTAAGTTGGATTATTGAAGCTTCGGCGAGGAACAGGTTTATCGTGATCCTGGGCGCTGCCTTCATCGCCCTGGGTGGATACTATGCCACGATGAACATTTCGCTGGACGCGATCCCGGACCTCAGCGACGTCCAGGTTATCGTATATACCGAATACAAGGGGCAGACCCCCAAGGTGGTGGAGGAGCAGGTGACCTATCCCATCACCACGGCCATGCTCTCGGTGCCATACGCCAAGACGGTGCGGGGATATTCTTTTTTTGGAATCTCCTTTGTCTATGTGATTTTCGAGGATGGCGCCGACCTTTATTGGGCTCGCAGCCGGGTGCTGGAGTATCTGAATTTCGCCTCCAAAAGGCTCCCTCCGGGAGTCACCCCAAACCTGGGGCCGGACGCCACCGGAGTCGGCTGGATATACCAGTACGCGCTGGTGGACAGGACAAACCGGCGAGACCTCTCGGAGTTGCGTTCCATCCAGGACTGGTACATGCGATATGAATTGCAGAGGGTCTCCGGCGTCTCGGAAGTGGCCAGCGTGGGAGGCTTCGTCAAGCAATACCAGGTGGAGGTGGATCCGAACAAGCTGGTCGCATTTGAAATCACCATGCCGCAGATAATATCGGCCATCCAGCGAGGGAACAGCGATGTGGACGGCAGACTCATCGAAATGGCCGAGACGGAGTATATGGTGCGGGGGTTTGGCTATGTGAAGAATGTGGAGGATCTGAAGAATATCGCATTGAAGGTGGATGCCAACGGCGCCCCGGTGCTGCTCAAGGATCTGGCCAACATTTCCATCGGTCCGGAATTGCGAAGAGGGCTGGTGGAGCTGGACGGCGAGGGAGAGGTGGCCGGAGGTGTGGTGATCATGCGCTTTGGCGGCAACGCTTTGGCCACCATAGAGCGGGTCAAGGCGAAGATCGAAGATCTGAAGAAGGGTTTGCCGGAAGGGGTGGAGATCGTCACCACATACGACCGTTCCGGGTTGATCCATCGCGCGGTGGCTTTCCTCACCGAGAAGCTTTTTGAAGAGAGCGTGATAGTGGCGCTTGTGTGCATGGTGTTCCTCCTCCACTTTCGCTCCGCTCTTGTGGCGATTCTCACCCTGCCCTTGGGAATCATGATTTCCATGCTGGTAATGTATTCCCTGGGAGTCTCCGCCAATATCATGTCGCTGGGAGGGATAGCCATAGCCATCGGGGCGATGGTGGACGCCTCCGTGGTGATGATAGAAAACGCCCACAAGCGTCTGGAGCGCGACGGCGGAAAGCTGCCCCATACACAGATCGTGCTGGAGGCGGCCAAGGAGGTGGGGCCGGCGCTGTTTTTCAGCCTGTTGATAATCACCCTTTCATTTCTGCCGGTGTTCGCTTTGGAAGCCCAGGAGGGGAGGCTGTTCAAGCCCCTGGCGTTCACCAAGACTTTCGCCATGGCCGGCGCGGCGTTTTTATCCATCACCATAACCCCGGTGCTGATGATCTACCTGGTTCGGGGCGCCATCGTCCCGGAACGGCAGAATCCTATTAACAGGTTCCTGATATGGGTGGTCCGGCCTGTGGCCCGGCTTTCCCTGCGGCACAAGGGGGTGACCCTTCTTCTTGTGGCGGCGCTGGCTGGAGCGTCCATGCTCTCCCTGAACAGGCTCGGCAGCGAGTTCATGCCGTTGCTGAATGAGGGGGATATCCTGTATATGCCCACCACCTTGCCGGGGATATCGATCACCAAGGCAAAGGAGGTTTTGCAACAGACCAACAAGATCCTGCGACAGTTTCCAGAGGTGGAACGGGTGTTCGGCAAGATCGGCCGGGCGGAGACCGCCACCGACCCTGCCCCTCTTAGCATGATAGAAACGGTGGTGATGCTCAAACCCCGGGAACAGTGGCGGCCGGGGATGGACGAGAAAATCCTGACCGATCAGATGGACAAAGCCATCCAGTTCCCCGGGCTGACCAACGCCTGGACCATGCCGATCAAAACCAGAATCGACATGCTCTCCACAGGGATCAAGACCCCTGTGGGGGTGAAGGTGGCCGGGCCGGACTTGCAGGAGCTGGACCGGGTGGCGGCCAGCATAGAGGGGGCGCTGCGGAAGGTGAAAGGAACCCGCAGCGTCATAGCGGAGCGCGCCTGGGGAGGGAACTATCTGGATTTTGATATCGATCGGGAAAAGATCGCACGGTATGGATTGAGCATCGCCGATGTGCAGGATGTGATCAAAAGCGCCATCGGTGGGATGAATGTGAGCTACACCGTGGAGGGGTTGGAGCGATACCCGATCAACGTGCGGTATGGCCGGGAGCTGCGGGATGACCTGGGGAAACTGAAAAGAACCCTGGTTCTCACCAAAACTGGCCAGCAGGTGGCGATCAGCCAATTGGCCCAGATTCGCCTCTCCAAGGGCCCCATGGTGGTGAAGACAGAAAACAGCCGTCCCAACGTGTGGGTGTTCGTGGATATTGAAGGGGTGGATGTGGGGACATATGTCAAGGAAGCCCGGGCGGTGGTGGACCGGGAGGTGGCCGTGCCTGTCGGGGTGACCATCGCATGGAGCGGGCAGTATGAGTATATGCAGCGGGTCAAGGCGCGGCTGGCGCTGGTGGCGCCTGTGACTCTGGGAATAATCTTCACTCTGCTGTTCCTCTATTTCAGGAAGGTCACAGAAAGCCTCCTGGTGATGCTCACGGCTCCCTTGTCGGCGGTGGGTGGCCTGATATATCTCGACATGATGGACTACGACCTGTCGGTGGCGGTGGGGGTGGGGTTTATCGCGCTGATGGGAGTGGCGGCGGAGATCGGGGTGTTGATCCTGGTGTATATCGGCCATGCCATCGAGAAACGGAAGAAGGAAGGGAAATGGCGGGACAGGGAAGACGTGCGCGCCGCGGTTCTGGACGGGGTGTCCGAGCGAGTGCGGCCGATCATGATGACCGTATGCGCCATCCTGGGGGGGCTTGGGCCGATAATGTATGGCCATGGGGCCGGGGCGGAGGTGATGAGACGTATCGCCACGCCGATGGTGGGGGGGATGGTGAGCGTGACCATTTTATCCCTGCTGGCCCTCCCGGCGCTCTATTGTCTGGTCCATGAGCTCCGGATGAAATATGGAATTAAAGAGGAGTACTCCATGGATGGAGGAAAAAGTGTATAAATAAGAATCCTTCCCGAAGGATCGATCATCAACATCTTTGATATGTGAAAAATCCCCTTATGGGGATAACCCATGGCAATCAAGAGGGATATATGAAATTTGCTGTACAGGTGCTGGAGGCGCCATATAACAACCAGGCTTCCGACACGGCATACCACTTCATCAAGGCCGCCCTGGACAAGGGGCACACCATCGTTCGCGTGTTTTTTTATCACAACGGTGTTGTAAATGCGAACAACTCCGCCGAGCCACCCAATGACGACAGGAATATCTACAAGCGCTGGACAGAGCTGGGAAAGGAAAAGGGGATAGATATCGTGGCCTGCATCGCCGCCTCCAAGCGGCGGGGAATCAAAGAGGGGCAGATCGTCGAGGGAACCCGGATCTCCGGCCTGGGGCAACTGGCGGATATGACCATAGAGGCCGACAGGCTGATAACCTTTGGATGAGGGGCAGATGATGGACGAAGAGATGGAAGTCAACGAGAACGTAAAGAAGGTAATGTTCGTGATGCGCAAGGCGCCTCATGGGAGCATATACAGCTATGAGGGCTTGGAGACGGTGCTGATCACCGCCGCCTATGAGCAGGACATGACCATGGTGTTCGTCGGTGATGGCGTGTTCGCCCTGGTGAAGGGGCAGGACACCACCGATATTGGGATAAAGGGGTTCATCAAGACCTACGGCGCCCTGGAGCATTATGACGTGGAGAAGATTTATGTGGACCGCGTGTCGATGGAGGAGAGGGGGCTGACTCCCGATGATTTCGCCATCGACGTGGAAGTGAAGGAGGCGGAGGAAATCGCCGCCCTGATGGAAGAACAACACGCCACCATCCCTTATTGATTTCGGGATATAAACGATACAAGGAGCCTGAAAATGTTGCATATGGTCAATAAATCCCCATTCTCCAACAGCGCCCTGGAGGAGGCGGCCAGGATCGCCTCGAAAGGATCGCCAATTTTGCTCATAGAGGACGGAGTCTACGCCGCCAGGGCGGGGACCTCGTTCGCGCCAAAGCTTGCGGATATTCTTAAAGATCACCCTGTTTATGTCCTGACGCCGGACCTGAAAGCCCGAGCCGTGGATAAATTGGTGGAAGGAGTGGAGCAGGTGGATTATTCCGGATTTGTGGATCTGGTGGAGAAGGACAAGGTTCATTCCTGGGTGTAGATTGCCCAAAAAACTCAGTTAATGCGATGGTGCTGTCCGCCGCATCTCCCATGGGGCTATCGTTTGCCGATCTCATGGCTATATCCGGAATAACGCAGGAAACAGCCAGAGACAATTTGCTCGCGATTCTATAAACCCCCAGCCTGTTCTTTTCTATGAGTATGTTCAATCAAGCCGATGCCTCCGACGAAGAATCATGGAGAGTCGGCTTTTGAAGGGGGATTAGACAGAATCGAGAGCTTATAGAGCGTATAAACAAGGGGTATCAGCAAATATTGAATACTTCGGATTCAGTAGGGTGTTTGTGGATAGTGTTATAAAAGTTTGCAATATCCCATAGCTTTGGAATTTGAATAGAAGCCTGTTATTCAAATACTTGATTGAATGTTTCCCCGAAAGTGCTATAATGATCCAATTAAGTCAATTACGTTTAGAAATATAACGTTTTTGCAAGGGAGCATTTTATGAGCGCCTGCAGTCGATTCTTACATCTCCTGTTTATTCCATCAGTCTTTTTTTTCGGATTATTCTCCACTCCAGCGGAAGCGAACATGGTGGCTGAAGCCACATTTGTGGAAGGGAGAACTCTGGTTTTTCCATTGGATTCCATAGAAGATTTGGTTATCCAAAAGGGCCACAGGTTCGCGGAGGGGGATAGGGTTGTGACTATGGAAGGCGCCAAGGTGAAAATCAGGTTCGAGGATGGGAGCACCACCATACTGGAGCCCAAGACACAGATGTTCATCCGGGGCATGCGAAAAACGGAGAACGGTTCCACAATATTTTCATTCCGGCTTATAGAGGGCAAGATGCGATCGCTGGTGGCCAAACTGAGCGGGAAGGATTCCCGTTTTGAATACGTGACGAATACTTCGATTTGCGGTGTGGCCGGGGCCGATGTGGGCGCGGAGGTGGCAGACGGAAAGACCAGGTTTTATATGGGATCGAAAGGGGTGGGGCTGGTTTATCCCAACAAGGAGGGGATTGACCTGCTCAAGGAGGCGGATCTTCTCACTCCGAATGAATCGGTGAACCTGGCCGGGGGCAATCTGTTTTTCCCTGTTTTTGCCCAGAGGGGTGAGGAAGGAGTGGGATATTGGCTGGATCGGCCTGGCATGGAAGATTACCGAGCCTTGAAAAACTCCACTTTCTGGGGCCAAACCGGGTTTCTGGACAGAGACGAAACTGGAAAGACCATCGGGGAAAATGGCGTGGGGGCCACTGGCTCCGCATGGGAAAGCTCGCTCAAGGCGCGGCGAAACGCCACTTGGGTAAAAAACAGCGATAGCAGGATGTTGTTGGCCACCAATTTTGCAGGGGATATTACACTCAGCCCTGTGGTCGCAGCAGGCTCGATAAATCAATTTTCCCAACAACTCCGTCTGCTTTCCACAGATGCGTCGGGGGGTGATATCCCAAACGCCTCAATCCTTGCGGCCTCGATCGCCGGCCGGGATATGGATACCGCCGCCATGAAGGAACTGGCGTCCACCCATAGCTCCGACGCTCCTCTCATCGTCGCTGTGGTTATGAATAGCGCTGCCAGCCAAAACGCCGGGGCCATCGCCGGGGCCATCACATCAGGCGCCCCTGGGGCCGCGGCGAAAGTAGCCTCGGTTCTTGCCACAATGGCGCCGGATCAAGGAGTCGCCATCGCGCTTCAGGCGGCCACCAACTCCCCAGACCAGGTTGCCCAGATCGTCGCCAATATCGCAGCGATAAATTCCAGTCTTGTCGTGGATCTGGTCGCGCAGATTGGCGCCGTATATCCTGAAAGATTGATGGATATTGCAGGCTCGGTGGCCGCGCTTAATCCAGATCTGGCGGCTCAGATACTCAACGCTGTGCAGCAGATCGATCCTGCAGTCACGGCCACGGATTTGGTAAACGCCGCCACGGCAGCGGCGAACATCGCCAGCATTGCGAAGAATGAAAAGGCTTCCGCTGGAAATGTTGTGATTCAGGGGCAAGCCGCCGCCCAAAACGCAGCCAACAATTACAAGCCGACCACTAACTCGGTGAACCAGAATGCGGAAAACAAAGCTGCTAAATCTGCTGAAAATGGCAACGGCAATGGCAATGGCAAAGGAAATGGTAAAGGAAATGGAAATGGCAATACTCCATCGGGCGACGCGCCCCCCACGGAGAATCCTGGACAGTCAATTTCAAAGGGATAGTCATAGGCAATGTGTGAATATAAATCGCAGGAAATAGCAGCGCTGGATGATGTTTCGCATAATGTGTGGAAAACAAGGACAAAAGAATATCTGTTGAGGAAACATGTTCAGTATGATAAAGGAGTTTGGAATAGTGGCCTTTCTTATTCTGGTTATGAATATGCCTGGGATGGCATGGGGCCAGACAGCGAGCCAAACACCTGAGGGAATTATAGCCGGAAGTTTTTATTTGTTTCCTGTTCTGGAGATTAAAAGGAGACAGGACGACAACATATACGCCTTGCCCAATGGCGAAGTGAATGACGAGATAACCACAGCGAAGGCTGGGGTGAGAATCGCGTCTAACTGGTCGAACCATATGCTCAGCCTCCAGGGCGGTGTGGATCTTGGCAGGTTTACCAAGGAGACCAACGAAGACTATACTGATTTTTCCGTTTTGGCCAGCGCCAGGATTGATATTCTGCGTGGAGTGAATATTGGCGCGAACTTTGGGATGAGCGCATTGCATGAAGATCGTGGATCGCCCAACGATCTTTCTGGCAGTGAACCGACCAGATACGGTCTAGTGTCCGGTGGATTGAGTTTTAAACATGAAGTCTCCGCGTTAAGCCTTCATGCCGACATAAAAACAGAAGTATACAGTTATAACGATACTCCCACCTCCGCCCTGATCGATGTGGATCAGAAGGGGCGAAACAGGATCCAGATGGAGGGGACAACCCGCCTTAGCCTGAAGATCATGGATCTGAATTCCTTTTTCATACAGGGGAAATACTTCGCCAGAGATTATGAATTCAGAGACAAGTCCAAATATGGATATGACCGCAATTCCGGCGGATATGAAGCGACCTTAGGTTATAAACGGGAATTTTCCAATACATCATTGATGGAATTGCAGTTTGGACAAAGGGATCAGCAGTATTTGGATGAGGAACTGCCAGACATCAGCGGCCTGCAGATAACCGGATTGCTTTCCTTGAATCCGTCGCCGCTGACCCACTTTAGGTTATTCGTGAACAGATCTATCGAGGAGACGGTCATGAGTGATGTCTCCGGTTATTTCACCACCAACTATGGGGTCAAGTTGGATAAGGAATTTCTCTCCATATTCCTTATGAAGGCCAGCTATTCCCATAATGACCTGGATTATCAGGGGGTGGACAGAAAAGATACCCTCAAAACCGCCGAAGTGGGGCTGTATGTCTTCATGGGCAGCTATATTTCCTTCGGGGCTTCATACCAGAATATTAACCGGAGTTCCACGGCGGAGGGGATGGATTATCAAAAAAGTGTTGTAATGGTCTGTCTTAGTGGAAGAATATAGCACTTATAGGCTGCATAACCCGTTTAGAAATAGTATAATAAAAAGATGGTGTTAAACAGCAAAGTGCTTGGCATGGTTATGTTTCTGTTGGCGATAGGTTCGTTTGGAGATGGAATAAACGCCCAGACCGTGTCGTTGAAGGAACAGTTGAGCGACAATAGCCAATATACCCTGGGACCCGGGGACATACTACGGATCACGGTTTTCAAACACAATGACCTTTCCGGTGATTACAGGGTTGATGGGACGGGAAATGTGTCTTTTCCTCTGGTGGGTAACATCATGGCCAGCGGCGCCACTGTAAGCCAGTTCCAAAGCATTCTTGTGGAGAAGCTGAAAGCCGGATTCCTGGTGAACCCAAACGTAAGCATCGAGGTAACGAACTTCCGGCCTTTCTTCATCCTGGGGGAGGTAAACAGCCCGGGCAATTACCCCTATCAGAGCAGCATTACAGTAATAAACGCCGTGGCCCTGGCCGGTGGCTTTACAAACCGGGCGGACAAGGGCGATATTACTATCACAAGGATCGTTGAAGGAAAAGAAGTAAAAATGCAGGCTTCTCTTAGCCAGGTGGTGTTGCCTGGCGACACGATAGAAGTTTCGCAGAGGTTGTTTTGAACTGTTATGGAAAGATCGCCAGTGTAAGGATGGCTGATAAATATTTATTATGAGTGAAGAAGGACATTACCCCGATTTTGCGCTCGACACGCAAGAAGAGAGCGACGGCCTCTATTTCGTCTGGTGGTCGGCCCTGGTCCATAAACGACTGATATTCTGGATCTGTTTCGGCATTCTTTTCATCACTGTCCTGGTGCTTATGCAGCTGACCCCCCTGTACACCTCCTCCTCCATGATCTTTCTGGAATCGAGCGTGGTCAAGGTGGTGGATCTGGAAGCTGCCATGGATCAAAACTACGGGGACCGGTACAAGGTGAAAAGCGAAATGGAGATGATCAAGTCTCCTGAGCTGGCCAAACGGGTTATAAGCAAACTTAAGCTTGGCCAGAAAGATGAATTCAAGGCCTCTTCCCGGGAGCAGTCTATTATCCGAAGCTTGGTGAATTTGGTTTTGCCGACCGACTGGTCCGAGGGCCTGGCCAACTCCGTCTTGGGCCAGGCGCCTCCCGAGCATGACGAACAGACCCAGAATTCCAAGGTCCTGGAAAAATACCTCAAACGTCTGGATGTGGATTCGATCAAGGAATCGCTGGTCATAAAGGTCAGCTTCACCTCCCAGGATCCCAAACTGGCGGCCCAGGTGGCCAACACCATAGCCGACGAATATACGTCCATGCAGGTGGAAC
This sequence comes from Nitrospinota bacterium, assembly GCA_029879765.1. Lineage (GTDB taxonomy): Bacteria > Nitrospinota_A > UBA7883 > UBA7883 > UBA7883 > JAOUMU01. Next base: position 17,757 of record JAOUPQ010000001.1, read on the forward strand.
TGAAACTGATGGAGGCTAAAAAGGCCAATTACTGGCTGAAGGACCGGCTGGTGGAGCTTAAGGAGAAACTCGAGGCGAGCGAGAACGCCATCGGCGAGTATTTGAAGGATCATACGCTCTTTGAAGCGGGGGGCAAGACCATGGACGCCCAGCAGATGTCGGAGATCAACAGCCAGCTTATCATCGCCAAGAGCCAACTGGCCCAGGCCTCCGCCAAGCACAGACATCTGCAAAAGCTGTATGAGCATGGCGACACCAGGAAAATGGTGGCGGCAGAGGAGGTGCTGGCCTCCCCGGTTATCCAGAAGCTGCGTATTCAGGAGGCGGAGCTGTCCAGCCGGATTTCGGAGCTGTCCGGGGAGTATGGCGAAAAACATCCGGTGATGATAAACGCCAAAGCCCAGTATCAGGACATAAAGAAAGAGATACGGAATGAAGTCAGCAATATTGTAAAATCGCTGGAAAATAACGTGGACGTGGCCCGGGTGAAGGTCTATTCCCTGCAGGACGAGCTTACCAAGGTCGTGTCAAATACGGGGCTGGAGACCGAAGCCAGAATCAAACTCAAAGCCATGGAGCGGGAAGCCAGCGCCAACCGGAATCTCTATGAGCAGTTCCTAAGCCGGTTCAAGGAAACCAACGAAGGCCAGAACCTGGAACAACCCGAATCCAGGATCGTGGCCCGGGGCGAAGTGCCCCTCCACAAATCCTTTCCGAAAAGCGGCAACATACTGGGTGGGTCGCTGTTTTTCTCCCTTTTGATGGGGGTCATGATCTCCTTCCTGGTGGAAAGAAGAAACATAACCCAGGGGTTTATGAACCAGGAGCAGATCAAGTCTATTCTGGGAGTCAAGGTGCTCGGCGCAGTGCCGGAGTTGGAGTCGCTGGAAATATATGATACTACCCCGGAAGAATGTATCACTGTCTTTCCCTACTCCCCCTATTCAGAGGCTGTCCGTTCTATCGCCACTTCGCTATATATAAACTCCACGGAACGAGGGGAGAAAACCTTCTTGTTCACATCCTCCCTGCCGGAAGAGGGAAAGACCGCCCTTTCCATATCCCTCGCCCGATCCTGCGCCCTGGATTCGTACAAGGTGCTGCATATCGATTTCGACCTGCGCAAGCCGAAAGTGCAAACCCGGATAAAAGCCAGAACCCAATTCGGCATTCTGGATGTGCTGGAGCGAAAGTGTAAAATCAGCGACGCCATCCTGGTGGACAAGTCCGGCGCCCATTTCATAACCAGCGGCGCCAGAAAAGTGAACAAGCCTTTCTCCCTGCGGGTGGCCCATATAAAAGCCATGCTCAGCAGTTTGTCCAAACACTACGACATCATCCTGCTCGATTCAGCCCCGGTCCTGCCTGTGGGGGACACCCGGTCTTTGGCCCAATGTGTGGATTCGGTCATATACCTGGCGAAATGGAAAATCACCAAGCGCGAGGCTGTGCAGACGGGGGTGCGAATCCTCATAGACCATAACGCCAAAATGGGCGGGATTGTGCTCACCTCGCTGGATGTGACGGAAAACAACCGGTATTACGGATACAAGAAGACATACTACTACTACGGCGACTCCTACAAACACAACTACGGTTGATCCTCCTCCGGAACGGGGGCAGAATAAAATGAAACTCCACTCCGCCAGATATCTTCCCCTCCTGTTCGGCATGGCCCTTGCGCTATACGCCGCCCCCAGGCTTGTTGAAAGCCTCATACACCTGCCGGGAGACTCCACCCTGGGACAGATGGAAAACAGCATGGAGGTCCAGCAAGCAGGCCTGGAAGTCCTGATCCAATCCAGAGAGATGTCTTCTGCGGTATCAGAATCCGGCGAGGGATGGAATGAGATATCCATGGCCCGCATCCACCTGGCCAACAAACAGCCGGCAGGCTCCCCAAAAAGGGGAGAGATAATGGCCCAGGCCCTGGAGGCCCAACAGACCGCCCTCTCGCTCCAACCCGCCAATCCCCATGCATGGCTTCGGCTGGCGTATATAAACGTAAAGCTGGAGCAGAAGGGAAAAGCCGCCGCGGCCATGGACATGTCATACCGCACCGGCCCCTATGAACTGCAACTGGCGGAGTATCGGCTTTCCATGAGCGCATATCTGTGGGAAAATCTGGGAGACGACACCAGGATGATGGTATATGAAGAGGCCAGGTTGCTGCAGGAGCAAAAGCCCAAAAGACTGGCGGCGCTGATGGAGAAAAATTCCATCATCCGTGAAATAGCGACGGCCATAAAACAATAGGGAGGCAGCCATTGCCGCCCACCGCGCAGGGTGGATTATGGCTGGGGAATCCGCCGACCGAGGATCAACTCTGGCGCGATGAAAAAGAGCGGGCGCAGGCGGCCCCGGCAATGGCGGAAAAAGTGGCGGCGACAGCCGGGATCTGCATGGAGAACTCGAACAGGGAATGCGTCCCCACCAGCGCCATGGCGCAAAGACCAACCGCGGAGAACACTCTTCCCCTGCCTCTGCGAAAAACACCCCGGAGCAGGATGACAAACATGGCCAGAAAGACGGCCAAAAGGGCCAGTGAAACTGGAACACCCAATTCCATGGCGGTTTCCAGATACACGTTATGCGCCTGATCTATCTGGTGATAAAGCCCTATATTTTTGTGCCGCTTTATGGAGTGAATATACGCTCCGTGACCCACTCCCGACCAGGGGCGAAAAGCGATCCCCTCTTCGGTGATCTCATATATGGCGAATCGCAGCACGCCGCTCTCCTCCAGACGCTCCATCCGCTTTTCGAAACCATACCCGCCCACCATGTACACAAGAGCTGTCAGCCCTGCAAGAGCCACGGCCAGACCGGCGCGAATGGCCAAAGCCCACCTGGAGGACAAAACAAAAATCAATAAGTAGAGCGCCACGGCAAGAAAAGTGAAAATAAGGCCCGCCCTGGAATGGGAAAGCACAATCCCGCTGACAAGGATGGCGAAAGCGAGAGATATGACAATCACATTAACCCCCAGGTCGCCGGTTTCCTCGGAGCTGATTTGGGCGCTTTCCCCCACCGAGGATAATAGACGCGGGATTCTGTCCGCTGTCAAGCCGAGAAGGCAAACAAGCCCCAGCCCCGCGTATGTGGCGAAATGGTTGTGGTTGAGGAAAGTGGACACCACATCATCTTCAAAATAGCGCGCCAGCTCCTCCTGCTTGTACCAAAGGATCATCCTGGCGCCGGACAGATAAATGATTATTCCATACAGCGAATAGGCGACGGCCCCAGCGGTGATCCAGGAATAAAGCTGCCTGGCCCGGCTGTGGCGTCGGCATAGAGTAAGGGACAGATAAAACAAGGCGCCATAAGCGGCCAGCCGCATCAAGGCGGTCCTGGTGGCGGCCGGATCCAGGCTCATCCATGGCGCCACCGGTTCTTCCAGCGCGGCGGCGGTCTGGCTCCACAGCGGATCCTCCCAACCCTCCGGCGGAGGCAGATAGGCCTGGGCGGCGGACCAGGCAAGGACCAGGAGAAAAGGCGCCACCACCCACCAAAAGACCCCGGAGGGAAAGAGACTTTTGGAGGAGTCTTTGACCATCAACGCCCCCAGCCATAAGGTCAGGATACCAGCCGCCATCGCCAGGATGGACCAGGACCAGGGCCTGTTGGAGCCCAGGGGAAGAGGGCAGGCCAGCAGCAATATTATAAAGGAGTACAGGATGGTTTTTTCCCGGCCCAACATTGCGCGGAACCTGATTGGCATATGTGGCAAAACCCCTTATCAAAAAGTTGGCGGCGCAACAGCGCTTTCCCGGTCGCCGGTTCCATGATAGTGGCAAATGAAAATAGCGACTGTTTCAGCTTATCAGGAAGATGCAGGATTTGCCATAATGGAAGGGAAGAAGGAACCGAGGCGAATATATCCCCGCGCGGCAAACGCGGGATCTATAATTAAATGACGATTGGGCAAAGCGAAATGTTAAAGACTGTATTTATGATTGTGGGGATCGTGATGATCTTTGAGGGGATTCCATATTTCACCATGCCGGACAAGCTGAAGGCGTTGATGGCCCAGATCATGGAAATGGAGGACAGCAACCTGCGGGTGATGGGCTTCATGATGATGATAGGGGGCCTGGGGCTTTTGGCCTTGAGCAAAATATGATAACCGTTGTCTTGGTGGTCACCGGTCTTCTCCTGGCCGCGCTGGGGCTGTTTCTTCTCTTCCTGTACACCATCCGATGGTACGATCTTTCCATAAACCGGTTCGATCCGGCTTTCTCCATGACAAAGACGGTGACCCGCCAATTCTGGCGGCCAGTCCGGTCATTTGTGGCGGAGTATGTTTATTGCGTGGCAAATGGGTTTTTTCTGCTGGCGGGGGGCGCTCTGCGGCTATCTGGCCGTCGAAGCTCCATCCCCTCCGGAGCGAGCGCCGTCAAGGGGGCGCCCTTGGTGGTGCTTATCCATGGATTGATGAGCACCGGCGCCAATATGTGGGTAATGAAGCAGCGATTGCGGTTTCGGGGGATAAGGAATATCGCCATTTACGATTACCCATCCACCCGGGGAAGCCTGGAGGAAAAACGCGACAAACTGCGCGACTTTATCGTGGCCGCCCATGAAGCCACCGGCGCCCAGGGAGTGGCGCTGATCGGCCACAGCATGGGGGGAGTGATCGCCCATGACTATGCATGCGAATATGGAACCGAGCGGGGAGGAGTGGTGGCGCTGGTGACCACTGGAGCCCCGCTGCGGGGAAGCCGCCTGGCGGCCCTGGGCCTCTCCTCCGCCGGCAGGGCGCTGCACCCGCAGAATCCTTATTTCACCAGAACCTCTTCTCGTCGGCCCCAGGCGCCCTTCTTCTGCATCGGCGCGGTATATGATGAACTGGTGATCCCATACACCAACTCCTCCCATCCCCTGGCGGACAGCTTCGAGGTGGTGGACATATGCGGGCATGCGGGCCTGCTATACAGCAGCTCTTCCTTTGCCCTGGTGATGCAGGCTCTGCGGGCGGCGCTTCCTGACGAAGCGGGCGAGGAAACCGGGCCGGTTCCGGATCGCTTGTCAGGCGAAGTGGAATCTGGGAAAATCTAGCTATAAAGTAAAAAGGAATAAACCATGTTTGGAATTGGATTTACGGAAATGATGGTCATCCTGGTGGTGGCCCTGGTGGTGCTGGGGCCCTCGAAGCTGCCGGAGATCGCCCGAAGCCTGGGTAGAGGTTATGCAGAACTCACCCGGTCGATGCGCGAAGTGCGCTCGGAGGTGGACAGGGCCGGGATGTCCATGGAGGAAGAGCGCAAAATATTCCAGTCGCCAAACACCATGGTGGACAAAATAATGCAGACCACTTTCCCGGAGCAGGAAAAAGAGGAGCCAAAACCCAAGGCCCCGGATAATGAAGGGGACGGAGCAAAGGGATGAAACCGGAACCGGCGCCGCCCACCATGCCAGAGCCATCCATTGTCCCGGGCTGACCAACCCGGAATCCACCAGAAAATGCCTCCTGCCTGTCCCTATTGGGCAAAGGAGGTGAATCATTTTTTCCGTACCGTAATCAATACATAATATTGTGTGTTCCCTGGGGCTGAATGCGGCGGTGAGGGTATAACATAAGGATCGGAAAAGAAAGATTGTCCTGACATGAGCCAAGACACGGAAAAAAAAGAAGCGGATCCTTCTGGCGAAAAGAACAAGAATACCGCCCTGCTGGTGGTGGGGACCGAGGATGGCTTTTCCCCCATGCTTATGGACTACTCTCTCGGATTGGCCCAGAGACTTGGCTATTCCATAGTGGCCCTGAACCTTTTCCGATTGGGGAAAAGGGAGATGCGGCGGTATCAGGGGGAAGCGGGGGAAAAGCTGCTTGATATCCTTCGGGATCAGGCCCGGGCCTCCACGGAAAAATTCGGGGGCCAGGCATGGACCAGGAAAGTGCAATTCAAAAGCGAATGGGGCATGGGCCAGCTGGACCAGGTCACCAGGCAGATCATGGCCAGGGAAGGGAATATCAGGCTGGTGCTGGTGGAGCCGGAATATTTTGGGGAGAGTGACGAGAAAAACATGTCCATCCCCACGTTCATGTATTCTGATTGATATTGCCATGGGAGAGGACGAAATGAGCCGGGGAATGGTGGAAACAAAAATGAGGGAAAGATGGAGCCGGTAGCGCTTACACCCCAGATCATCACGGTGATCATAGTCATCGCCGTGGCCATATTCCTCTTTGTCACGGAACTGGTCCGGGTGGACGTGGTGGCGATAATCATTATGGTTATGTTGCCGATACTGGGGCTTGTGGGCCCCAAGGAGGCGTTCGCCGGATTGTCCTCCAACGCGGTGGTGTCGATTATAGCCGTCATAATCCTGGGGGCCGGTTTGGACAAAACCGGAATCATGAACAAAGTGGCGGCGCCGATCGTCCGCTTTGCCGGGGACAGCTACCCCAGGGTGGTGCTGGGGATAAGCGGCGCGGTGGGGATAATATCCAGCTTTATGCAGAACATCGGAGCCGCGGCGCTGTTTCTCCCCGCCACCATGCGGGTGAGCCGACACATGAACATCCCCCTATCCCGGCTATTGATGCCCATGGGATATTGCGCCATATTGGGCGGAACTGTGACCTTGGTGGGCTCCAGCCCCCTGATCCTGCTCAACGACCTGTTGCCGCCGGGGACAGAGCACTTCGGCCTATTTTCCGTCACTCCCATCGGGCTGATGTTGCTGGCCTCCGGGTTGGCTTATTTTATTTTCCTGGGCAAACATATCCTGCCGGAGCAAAAAGGAGCCAAGGGAGAGCCGAAAAGCGGAGCGCTGCGCATCCTGAAGGAATACAGCGCCACGCAGAAGATCATGGAATTGGCCGTGCCGCAGGATTTTGCCGAAAGCGGAAAAACCCTGGAGGACCTGGCCCTGCGAAAAGCCTTTCTGGTCACAGTTATCGGAAGGGCCAGAAAAGAGGGAACGGAAAAAGTGATCTCCCCTTTAAGAACCCACCGCGTATTGGCCGGGGATGTCCTGGCCGTCATAGGGGAGGAGGAGAACATCAAGAAGATGGCGACCCATTTCGGGTTCCATATCCACCCGGAAAAGGAGATATTCCGTGAGGATATGGCAGTGGAAAACGCGGGGCTGCTGGAGGCGGTGGTGGCGCCGGATTCACCCCTGACGGGTTCCACATTGCGAAAGGAAGGATTCCAGCAGAAGTTCCAGATAATGCCGGTGGCGCTGTATCGGGAGGGGATGGTTTTTGTGGCGGGGATAGGGGACATTCCACTGAAGCAGGGAGACACCTTGCTGTTGCACGGGGTGTGGGAAAGCTTCTCCAGGATGAGAACCTCGCCGGATCTTCTGTTCGCAGGCCCTGCGGGATTTGAATTATTCCGCAAGGACAAGGCGGCGGCGGCCCTTTTCGCTTTCGGGCTCACCATCGCCATGGTTATCGGCATGGATGTGTTCGACCTGAAATTGACCCTCTCCAACTGCCTCATGACCGGGGCTCTGGCCATGATCCTGCTGCGGGTGCTCAGTGTGGACGAGGCATATAAAAGCGTGGACTGGCGCACGGTCTTTCTGCTGGGAGGACTGATACCTCTGGGGGTGGCCACGGAAAGAAGCGGCGCCGCAGCCTATATCGCCCAGCACACTTTGTCGCTGATTGGGACGGTCTCTCCTGTCACCCTTATGGTGGTGATAGCGATCCTCTCCACGGCATTCACCCTGGTGATCTCCAACGTGGGCGCCACGGTGCTTCTGGTCCCCCTGGCATGGAATATGGCCCAGGGCGCCGGGGCGGATCCGCGAATGGCGGCGCTGGTGGTGGGATTGGTAGCGTCCAATTCCTTCATTCTCCCCACCCACCAGGTTAACGCGCTGCTGATGGGGCCGGGGGGGTATCGCACTGTGGACTACATCAGGGCCGGTGGCGGTATGACGGTTATCTTCATCCTGGTGACAGTGCTCGGCGTCTGGCTTTTCTACGGTATATAACCTTTCACTGATCTTTTTCCCCAAATCGCGTAATATATGGGAACCCGCCCCAGGCGGAGACAGATCGCGCCAATATCAGGGAAACTATGAAAAATACTGTAAGAAAAGAGATAGAAAAGGCTTTTATAGAACTGGATAACCAGGAGGGCTGGGGCAGCGCGAACCCAGGAGCGTTTGACGTGTCGCATCCCAGGGAGGAAAAATTTGGAGACTTCTCCACCAACCTGGCGATGATAATGGCTTCCAGACTGAAAAAGAAGCCAAGGGACCTGGCGGAACTATTGACCGCCATCCTGCGGAAGAACGATCTGTTCGAAACCGTGGAGGTGGCGGGGCCGGGATTTATAAACTTCCGGCTCAGACCCGTGCGCTGGGCTCGGGAGCTAGGCCGGGTGTTTCGAGAAAAAGAGAGCTTCGGCAGGGTGGAGATAGGCAAGGGGGAGAAGGTTATGGTGGAGTTCGTCTCCGCCAACCCCACCGGCCCCCTGCACATCGGGCATGGCCGGGGCGCCGCCGTGGGGGACGCATTGGCCAGCATCCTGCGATGGGCCGGATACGATGTGGTGCGGGAGTACTACACCAACGACGTCGGTTTGCAGATGGACAACCTGGGGCGATCCACCCTTTTGCGCGCCAGGGAGCTGGCCGGGGAGATCCTGGCGGAGGAGCCGGCGTATAAGGGGGAGTATATGAAGGATGTGGCCAGGGCGTTCATGGAAAAACATGGGCCCGATATCCTATCCGCCCCCGAAGCCGAGGCGCTGGCCATCGCCAGGGATTTCGCCGCGGAAAACATAATGGAGGGGATCCGGAAAGACCTGGCGGATTTTAACGTCCATTTCGACATCTGGTATTCAGAGAAGACCCTCCATGAGTCCGGCTCGGTGGAGAAGCTGATCGATATGATGCTCGAGCAGGAGCGGATATATGAAAAAGATGGAGCTCTTTGGCTGAAGACCGATGAGCAGGGGGATGAAAAGGACCGGGTGGTGCGCCGCGCCAACGGGGTCACCACATACCTGGCGGCGGATATCGCGTATCACAAGACGAAGCTGGATCGCAACTTCAGCACTCTTGTGAATATATGGGGCGCGGACCACCATGGCTATGTGCCCCGGATGAAGGCGGTGATATCCGCTTTGGGGGGGGATCCGGACAAGCTGGTGGTCCGTCTGGTCCAGCTGGTGAGTCTTAAAAAGGGGGGCCAGACATACGCCATGAGCACCAGGGAAGGAGTGTTCACCACTCTGCGGGAGATCATGGACGAGGTGGGCGCCGATGCCGTGCGCTATTTTTTCCTTATGCGCTCCTCCGACAGCCAGATGGAATTTGATGTGGAACTGGCCAAAAGCCAGAGCAGTGAAAACCCGGTGTTCTATGTCCAGTACGCCCATGCCCGCTGCAGCAGCATCTTCCGGCAGGCGGAGGAAAAGGGGGTGGCGACGCCAGACTTTCAGCATGTGAATCCGGAGCTGCTGACCGGCGAAGGGGAACTGCGGCTGATACGCAAGCTTATGGAGCTTCCGGAAATTGTGGAGGTGGCGGCCAGCAGCTTCCAGCCTCATCACCTGACCCAGTATATGTATGAAGTGGCCGGGCTGTTCCACCATTTCTATAAACACAACCGGGTGGTGGGGGAGGACGAGGCTCTATCCGCCGCCAGGCTGTCGCTGGTGATGGCGACGCAGATGATCCTGAAGAACGGATTGGGGATTCTGGGTATTAACGCTCCGGATAAAATGTGATAATATCTAAACCGAGGAGAATATGAAACCTGAACTCGTAACCATCCAGAAGATCAGGCTTGTTCAACTTGGCGCCATAGCTTTGCTGGGTTTTGTTCTGTCGTTCACCGCCGGTTATTTCTATGGCGGTTCTTCGGAAACGCAAAACAAGATGGACGAGCAGCCCGACATGCTGGTGAAAAGCTCCCCGAATGTGGGAAAACATGTCATCAAGCGTGTAATCCCGCCCAAACAGGCCGTGGAAACCCCCACCCGGGAGCCAGGGAATACAGCCGCCGATCCAGAATCCCCACCTCCGCCAAAATCCGCCTTCGTACCCCAGAAGCAACCAAACTCTGCAAAGCAGACGACCCCTGTGTGGCGCACTTCGCCAGAAAAGAGCGCCGGCGCCACTCCAAAGCCAAAGCTGGTGGCCAAGTCCACGAAGGACGATAATCCCACCTCCCCCAGCGCCGAGGCTGCCAGGGCAGGGGCTGCCAGGGCGGCCACCACAAAAGCAGCAAGCGCCAGAGAGAAAGCCCCCTCCGGCCCGAAATATACTTTGCAGGTGGCTTCCTTCATGAAGGAGGAAGACGCAAAGAGGTTGATGGACTCCCTGATCCAGAATAACTACCCAGCCTATAGCAGAAAAGCGGTGATAAAAGGGAAAACGTGGCACAGGGTGCGAGTGGGGGTTTATAGCTCCCGGGAGATAGCGAAGGAAGTGGCGGAGAAAATCGAGAAGCAGAAGAAACTCAAATCAATGGTGATCCGTCATGAATGACACAGCCTACAGCAGGGTCATGCCAGCCGTCGCCCCATCGAAACCCAGGACTACCACCGTCTCTTCGTCTATCTGGAAATAATCTTCGGCGGGAAAACCGGCATAGCGTTTCACCATGGTCTCTATGACGCCATAATGCGAGATGGCCAGCACATGCTCCCCATGGTGTTGCCGGCAGGCGTCGTGGATGAACTCCTCCACCCTGGCCCGCAGATCGTCCCCCGATTCGCCTCCCGGATATTTTATGGACGTGGTGGATTTATGTCTTTTTATTGTCTCCCAGATATCCTGCTTCACCGAGCCGGTATATTCGCCAAAATCTATTTCCCGCAATACGCTGGTGAAAGTCGGCGCCGGAAGGTCTGGCGATCGCTTCTGGATGATGGCCAGGGTGGATCGGGCGCGGGGCAGGTCGCTGCAATATATGGCTGAAACCGGAAAGGGCGCCAACTTGTCCGCTTTCACCACGGAAGACCGGATTCCCACCTCCGTCAGCGGGCTGTCCGCATGGCCCTGGATGACGCCGGTCTGGTTCGCCTCCGTTTTTCCATGGCGGATCAGCAGCAGGGTCAGCCGACACGACGGTGGAAGTTGGCTTTTGTCTTGATGGCGTGTCATGTAGACTAGTTTAGCATGCAAGGAGAGATTGAATGACCATAAGCTGGCCCACCCGCGACGGATCGACGACGCGTTTGAAGCGGGTTTTGTCGAGCGTGGAAACCACACTGGCCCTGGCCGAGGCCATAGGCTCGATTTTGAAACCTGGGGATATGGTTCTGCTGATTGGAGAATTGGGAGCGGGGAAAACCACCTTCACCCAGGGATTGTGCAAGGGGATCGGTATGGCTCCCGGATCATGGGCCAGGTCGCCCACGTTCACGTTGATCAACGAATATCGGGCAAAATCCCCCATCAGGCACGCGGATTTGTACAGGATAGATTCACCGGAGGATTTCGAGAGCATCGGGCTTTTCGACACGGCGTTCGACGGAATAACGATAATCGAATGGGCGGACAAGCTTCCGCTGGATTTGGAGCTGGGCGTCACATTGGTGGTGGAACTCAAAGAAATATCCCAGACGGCCCGGGAGATTGCGCTGGAGTGTGGCACGGAGTTAGGCTCCGCGCTAACTCAATGTATAACAACGCAATACGATATCTCCGGATAGACGTTTACAAAGCATATGGCGGTATGGCACACTAATTGCCTATGTTTGTAAACTCACCGATATTTCGGATTTTCCTGGCCCTCTCCATCGCGGGGATGGTCGGGCTGATGATATGGTTCGTCGTCAGCAAGAAGACAGAGGCGCCTGCGGCCATCGTGGCCAACGCGCTGATGGAAGGTGAGGAGATGGCGATCCAGTGGGCGCAGTTGCTGGAGAAGAAGGACAACAAGATAACCCTTCGAATAAAGTCGGAGAAAGCTGTTATATCGGAGGATCGCAAACGGATAAATTTGACCAACTTTTCCATGGTGTCATATGGCGAAGGATCCGGGCGGACGACCATCATCGCCAGGGACGGGCTGCTGGATAACGACACAAAGGACGTGACGGCCAATGGCGGCGTGTTGGTGATGGATGGCGAGGGGAGGGCGATGTACACTGAAAAGCTATATTGGTATGAAGGGAAGAAAACCCTCTCCAGTGATTCGCTGGTGAAAATATTCGGAGGAAACTTCGTGATAAAAGGGAGCGCTCTGGAAGTGGATACCATGGCAGGTATGGCCAGGATCAGCGGCGGCGTGACCGCCATATTCAGCGGCAGGAAATGACCTGCGCTCGAATACTGGCAACGCTGGTCATAATCCTGGCCCTCACCTCGGGCCATGCCCAGGCGGCCAGCAAGGCGCAGCAGGGATCCGCGGATAATAAGGCTCCCCTTAAAATCACCTCCAACGAAATGATCACCGACAAGAAAAACAGGAAAATCATCTTTTCAGGGTCGGTGGTGGCGGTGAAAGGGAAACTTACCATAAAGACAGACGAGATGACCGTCTGGACCGATGAGGAGCAGCGTGAGTTCAAAAGAATCGTGGCCCGAGGGTCGGTGAAAATTGTGCGGGACAACAAAACCGCCACCGGGGACACAGCGGAATATTTTAACGTAAATCCCAAAACGGGGGAGCAGGAGCGCATCGAGATTACTGGAGACGCTTTTTTGCAGGATGAGAGGACCACGGCATCCGGAAAAAAGGTGGTTTACTATTTCCAGACGGAGGATATGAAAATATACGGCGGAGCGGAAAAACGCTCCGTCATCACCATATTCGGCGAGGATGCGGCGCCGCCGGAGCAACCCATGGAAAGGGAACGCGCAGCATCGCCGGAAAGGCCACCTGTGGCGGAGAAACATGCGCCTCAGCATTCTGCGATCTCAGGTCCGGTATATGTGGTCCAGGCGGCCTCCTTCCCCAATATGGAAGACGCCTCGGAGATGGCGGATAAACTGACCTCCAGAGGATTCACGGTATTCGTGGAGAAAGCGCAACTGAAAACCGGAACATGGTACCGTGTTAAGGTGGGGCGCTATCAGAGCCCGGAAGAGGCTGAAACAGCCGCCAGCCGTATCCGAAGCGAAATGGGCCTCAAGCCGATTATAATACAGAAAAATGAGTAAACGAATCTTGGGCGCCTCCGCAAGCCAGACAAAAGGATTTGGTGTATTCGCCGATGCATAAAGAAGTGACGCCCGAAGAGAAGAAGAATCCACCGGGCGAGGAAAAGAATAAAAAACCGGTGATGTCCCTCAGATCCGAGAACCTGTTCAAGGCGTACAGGAACAGGAATGTGGTCAATGGAGTGTCGTTGACCATGAACAGCGGCGAGGTGGTGGGGCTATTGGGGCCCAACGGCGCGGGCAAAACCACCACATTTTACATGATAGTTGGGCTGACCCGCTGTGACTCGGGAAAAGTGTATTATGGCGATGAGGATGTAACCTATCTGCCCATGTTTCAAAGGGCCAGGATCGGGATAGGCTATCTTCCCCAGGAGCCATCGGTTTTCAGGAAGCTGACGGTTTTTCAGAACATATACGCCATTATGGAAACCCTTCCATACACCCGGTTCGAAAGGGTCCGCCGGACAGAGGAACTGATGGAGGAGTTTGGGATAAGTCACATATCCTCCGAAAAGGCGGTATCGCTATCCGGAGGGGAGCGCAGGAGGCTGGAGATAGCCCGGGCGTTGTGCGCCAACCCATCCTTCATCCTGTTGGACGAGCCCTTCGCTGGCATAGACCCGATCGCAGTGGGGGATATCCAGAAGATAGTGCTGAAACTAAAAGAGATGGGAATTGGCGTATTAATTACCGATCATAACGTAAGATACACCCTGGGAATAACCGACAGGGCTTATATTATAAGCGAGGGTTGCGTGCTGGAGGAAGGGACGCCGGAAGAGATCGCCTCCTCGGAACGGGCCAGAAAAATCTATTTAGGAGAGGATTTTTCGCTAAAATAGAATCTTTCAAGGAAAAGAGGCGAGAATCATAAAGATATGGGCATAGAATTAAAGCTTCAGATGCGCCAGGCGCAACGCCTGGTTATGACGCCCATGCTCCAGCAAGCGATCAAACTGCTGCCCATGACCAGGCTGGAGCTTATCCAGGCAATTCGTAACGAATTGGAGCAAAACCCCCTTCTGGAGGAAGAGGGGGAGGAAGCGCTGGAGACCACCGGAAGCGAAGCCGCCGAAGCGCCCAACCAGGAGGAAGAGTCTATCCAGCCCCAGGAAAAAGTCTTCGAGGAGCAAACCACCCTGGAGGATGGGAAATCTCCCGAAAAGAAAGACGATGTGGACTGGGACACATATATGCAGAACGACCTCTATGAAGGGCGCACGGGAGATGGGAACACGGAGTTTCCCAGCATCGAAAACACCCTGCGGCAAAAAGAGAGCCTGGAAGCCCATCTTATGTGGCAGCTTGGCGCCTCGGCCCTGGACGAAGAGGAAGAGCGCCTGGGAGAGCTGATAATCGGCAACATCAACATGGAAGGCTACCTGGTGGAGAGCCTGGAGGAACTGGCCAAAGAAGCGGAAGTTGATGTGGAAGCAATTGAGGATGCGCTGATTCTGGTGCAAAGCTTCGATCCGCCGGGGGTGGGGGCCAGAGACCTGAAGGAATGCCTGTTGTTGCAGGCCCACAGCGCCAAGTTGAAGGGAACCGTGGTGGAGAAGCTGATCCAGAGCCATCTGGAAGAGCTGGACGAAAGGAATTACAAAAAAATCGCCAAATCGATGGATGTGACCCAGGAGGATATCATCGATGCGGTGCGAATCATAAAGGAATTCGATCCCAAGCCGGGGCTGGAGTACAACCCGGAGGAGGCGGTGTATATCACGCCGGATCTTTATGTGGTGAAGGTGGACAACGAGTACCAGGTCTATCTGAACGACGAAGATATCCCCCGGCTTCGGATAAACTCCTATTATCAGTCCATATTGAAAAACAAATCGAAAGACACCACCCAGACCCGGGAATACGTGGAGGAGAAGTTTCGAGGCGCGTTGTGGATGATAAAGAGTATAGAGCAACGTCGCCAGACAATGCTCAAGGTGGGCAGAAGCCTGTGCAAATTTCAAAGAGAGTTCATGGACAACGGACTCGAATTCCTCAAGCCTCTGGTGCTAAAAGATGTGGCCGAGGATATCGGGATGCACGAATCCACCATCAGCCGGGTGACCACCAACAAATATATCCACACCCCCCAGGGGCTATTTGAGCTAAAGTTCTTTTTTCATTCAGCGGTGGGCAGCTTCGTGGGAAGCGATATGTCCTCCGTTAGAGTCAAGGAGATGATAAGGATAATATGTAAGGAAGAAGACGCCAGTAAACCATATACAGACGACCAGATCGCGGCTATCCTGAAGGAGAAGAATGTCAGGATAGCGCGCAGGACAGTCACCAAGTATCGAAAAGAGCTGAAAATACCATCCACTTCCAAAAGGAAGAAACTGTTTTTATGATCCAGAAAGGATCCATAGGAGAGGAAAATGCAAATTACAATTACAGGACATCATGTGGAAGTGACACCAGCCATAAGGCAATACGCCGAGGAAAAAGTGGCCAAAGTGCGCAAATATCTTAACACCACCATAAACGCCCATGTGACGTTGAAAGTGGAGAAGCTTTTGCACATTGCCGAAGTGACAATCCACGCCAACGGGGTTGATCTGCATGGCATGGAGAAAACCGACAACCTGTACGCCGCCATCGACAAGGTCATGGACAAGATCGACCGCCAGGCCAAAAAAGTGAAGGGGAAAATCCAGGACAAGCGCAAGGACGTCACCCAGGTCATAGCCGGCAGCGAAGACTGATCCATGGCTTTACTGCGAAGAGGTGTACGCCCTTGAAAATCACAGATTTCCTTCAGCCTGAAAACTGCGTGGCATCGCTGGCTTCCTCCGGAAAGGAGGAAGCCTTGCGAGAGCTGACAGAGCAAGTCCGGATCGAGGGGGAACCTTCCGATGTGGAAACCATATTCAAGGCCCTTATGGAGAGGGAAAAACTGGGGTCCACAGGCATTGGCGATGAGGTGGCCATACCCCACGCCAAAATCAAGGGCCTGCCGCCATTGGTGGGGGCGTTTGGACGCTCCGAAAAAGGAATAGAGTATTACTCTGTGGATGACAAACCAGTGAAGTGGATATTCCTCCTGCTGGCGTCGGACAACTCCACCGGATATCACCTAAAGGCCCTGGCCCGGATTTCCCGCCTGATGAAAAGCAAGGGATTCCGGGAAAAAATGAGCAAAGCCTACACTTCCGAGGATATATACGCGCTGATCATGGAAGAAGACGACAAGTTGGGATAACCGGCCTTTATACAAGAGAAAAGTACAAATAAATATGGGGAATGGTGAAGATAACAAAGCCAAGCCCACGGGCCATCTTCTGATTGCTCATGGGGCCCTGGCTGGCGAGATGCTCTCCGCCCTGGAATTCATCAGCGGCAAACGGCCAAACTACCAGGCCCTGGCCATCGACCACGCCCTGGATGTGGACAGGGCGCGACGGATTGTGGAAGACGCCGTGGACAAGCTGATGGGGCAGACCGGGGTGCTGGTGTTCACAGACTTGTTCGGCGGAGCCCCCTCCAATATCGCCCTTTCCCTGCTTGAGGAAAAGAACATCGAAATCATAGCAGGGGTGAACCTGCCCATGTTGCTCCACTCCACCACCCTGGCCGATGATATGCCTCTGGCGAAGAGGGCGCTGGTGCTTCGCGAATACGGCCGGGAGAATATCTTCATAGCCTCCGAAGTTCTTTCCGGAAAGAAAAAATGATGAAAGGAACGCCTTGCCGATCGGGCGTTGGATCTGCGCCATGACCGTGGAATCCCAGGCCAGGGTCACCCTGGTCAACAAATGGGGTCTGCACGCCCGGGCCTCTTTCCGGCTGGCGAGCATGGCGATGACCTATGAATCCCGGATCATAGTGGAAAAAGAGGGCTCCGCCGCCGACGCCAAAAAAATGGATGAGCTGTTATTGCTTATCGCCCAGGCGGGCGACACCCTGATGATAAAAGCCATCGGCCCCGATGGGCCAGAGGCGGTGGAAAACCTGGCCAGCCTGATACAGTCCGGTTTCGCAGAAGGATAAAGGGAAAACCATGAACGCGCAGGCAACCAACGGCAGGATTGTAAAAGGAATTCCCGCCTCCGCCGGGATCGCCATCGGCAAGGCCTATGTGCTGGACGAGCAATATTTCTGCGTCCTGCGTCAGTTGATAGCCCCCGAGGAGATTGAAGACGAGATCGAGCGTTTTCATGCCGCTGTGGAGTCGTCCCAGCAGGAGATAAACAACATAAGGGAAGGCGCCCTGGAGGAAATGCCGGGGGAGCTGCCTGTCATGCTTTTGAACACCCACGCCCAGATTCTCAGAGATCCGACCCTGATCCGGGAGATCGAGGAGCATATCCGCAAGGAGAAGCATAACGCCGAGTGGGCGCTGAAGACCGTGCTGGAGGAATATTCTTCCCGGTTCACGAAAATCCGGGATGGATACTTCCGGGATCGGCTGCTGGACATAAAAAGCGCAGTGGAAAGGCTCCAGCGGAACCTTATCCTCAGCGAAGAAGTGGACGCTTCGCTGGTGGAGCCGGTGATCCTGGTGGCCCACGACCTGACTCCGGCGGATACCTTGAAACTGGACACACGAAAAGTGCTGGGCATCGCCACCGACGCCGGAGGAAAAACTTCCCACGCAGGCATCCTGGCCGCTTCCATGGATATCCCTGCGGTGGTGGGGTTGAAGACCCTGGCCTCCGGGGTCCGCACCGGGGACACACTGATAGTCGACGGAAGCTCGGGAATGGTGGTGAGCAACCCCAGCAGGGAGCAGTTCCTCGAGTACAACACCAAACGGCAGAAGTTCATCTATGCGGACAAGGAACTGCACGAGCAGATAGACCTGGATGCCACCACTCTCGATGGCGAAACCGTCCGGATCATGGCCAATATCGAATCCTCCAACGACCTTTCCCACCTGCAAAAACATGGCGCGGAGGGAGTTGGGCTTTTCCGGACCGAGTACCTGTTCCTGCGCAGCGCCAAGCAGCCGGGGGAGGAGGAGCAATATCAGGATTACAGGAAACTGGCGGAGTTTCTGGAAGGGAAAGAGGCGATAATACGAACCTTCGACCTGGGGGGGGACAAACTGGCCAATTTCAACCGGGGGCAGGGGGCGGAGCAGAACCCCGCGCTGGGCCTGCGGGCGATCCGGTTCAGCCTGGCCCATGTCTCCATGTTCAAAACCCAGCTTCGGGCCATCCTTCGCGCCTCCGCCCACGGGAACATACAGATCATGTATCCGTTGATCACCACTCTGGAGGAGCTGCAACAGGCCAACTCCATCCTGGACGAGGTGAAAGAGGATTTGCGCAAAGAGGGAATACCATTCAAGGACCCGATAAGAGTGGGGATAATGATAGAGACCCCATCCTCGGTGATGATAGCCAGGGAACTGGCGGCCCATTGTGATTTTTTCTCCATTGGCACCAACGACCTGATCCAGTATGCCATGGCCATCGACAGGGTGAACGAGTGGGTGGCGTACCTGTATCAGCCTCTTTCGCCCGCCATACTGCGGATGCTGCAAATGGTCATCCGCGCCGCCGGAGAAGGGGGAGTGGATGTCTCCGTGTGTGGCAAAATGGCCGGGGATCCGGTATACGCCCTGCTCCTGCTCGGTTTTGGCGGCGTCCGGGAGCTTTCCATGGATCCCCATTCCATCCCAATGATGAAAAAGACTATCCGCTCTGTCCGGATGGAGGACGCCAGGAAAATGGCCTCCAGGGTTGTGGAGTTGGGATCCACAAAAGAGATCCATGATTACCTGCGCCATTCGATCAAAGAGATTCTTGGCAAGGATCTAACCTCAGATCTTTTTGAAGATGACATCTGACAGATCCCCGACCGAAGATACCGAGGGACTGAAAAAACGGGTTACTAAAACCGCTGGCTTTGTGGGGCTGGCCACTTTGCTCTCCAGGATCACCGGCTTTCTCCGGGACATGGTCATAGCTCATTTCTTTGGCGCGCGGGAGGTGGCGGACGCCTTTTTCATCGCCTTCAGAATCCCCAACCTTCTGCGTCGATACACCGCCGAAGGAGCGCTCACCGCCGCCATGGTCCCGGTATTTTCAGAAAAGCTGCGCAAGGACCGTCCAGGCGCCTTTCGCCTGGGGAGAAACCTGTTGACCCTCATGACCATGGTTTTGGTGGTGGTGGTGGTCATCGGTATGGTGGCCACCTCCCTGGTGGTCATGGTGATCGCGCCGGGATTTATGGACGACCCCAAACTGTTTGGCCTTACGGTGGATCTGACCTGGATAATGTTCCCATACATTCTGTTGATATCGCTGGCCTCGGCGCTGATGGGAATGTCCAACTCCATGGGCAGATTCTTCGTCCCCGCCACGGCGCCGGTGCTGCTCAACCTTTCGATAATATTGAGCGCATACCTGTTGCGGGATATGTTCGAACGACCTGTGATGAGCCTGGCGGCAGGAGTGCTTATCGGAGGAGTGGCGCAACTGGCGCTGCAATACTCCCAGATTGTAAAACTGGGGTTCGTATACAAGCCGCTTTTTGATTTCAAGGATAAGGATACGCTGCGGATCGGGACACTGATGATCCCGGCGGCGATCGGAATGGCCGCAGTGGAGATCAGCCTGCTCATCGACACAATCCTGGCCTCATTTCTCCCCGAGGGGAGTGTGTCCTACCTGTATTACGCCAACAGGGTGGTGCAACTGCCCATGGGGATATTCGGCGCCGCAGTCAGCCTGGCCACTCTGCCTGCCATGTCCCTGGAGGTTGACGATAATGGCGCTGTGGGCAGGCTGGTGGATATCTTCTCCCATGCGCTCCGGATCACCATGCTGGTGTCGATCCCGTCCATGGTGGGGATCATACTGCTGGCGGATCCCATCACCAACCTGCTCTTCGAACGGGGCCAGTTTGACCATGTGGCCAGGGCGGGATCTGTGTACGCCCTGGTGATGCTGGCGATCGGGTTGCCGGCTTTTTCGCTGATCCGGGTGGCGGCCAACGCCTTTTACGCCATGAAGGACACCGCCACGCCGGCCAAGGTGGCCGGATGGTGTCTGCTGCTCAAGTTCGCCACAAGCCTGGCTTTGATCGGCCCCATGGCCCATGGGGGGCTGGCTCTTTCCACCTCCCTGGCCTCCACCGCCAATATCCTCATCCTGGTCTGGCTCCTGCGCCGCCGGCTGGGCAGCATCGATGGAGGAAGGATCATCAGATCCACCCTCAAGATGGTGGGCGCTGTGATCGTGATGGGATCGGTGACGCTGCTCTATCAATGGGCCTTCTACTCTCTTGAGGATTCCCTCCTTATAAAATCGATACATATGGCCCTGATGATAGGATTATCCGCCGGGGCGTACTTTGCGGCGCTGGCGATAATCGGCTGCCAGGAGATCACGGAATTCTGGGGCATGGTCCGGGGGCGACTGGCAAGGAGGAGATCCTTGTGATCGCCGTGGTCCAAAGGGTGGCCCATGCCCAGGTGGAGGTGGATGGGGCTGTGGTGGGATCTATCGGGCGAGGGCTTTTGATCCTGGTGGGGGTGGCAAATGAAGATGGCGCCTCGGAGGTGGAATATCTGTGCCGCAAGATTGTGAACATGAGGATATTCGATAACGAAGAGGGCAAGTTCGACCTCTCCTTGATGGATATAAAAGGGGAAGCGCTGGTGGTCAGTCAGTTTACGCTGCTGGCCGCATGGCGCAAAGGGAGAAGACCCGGTTTCGACAATGCGGCCCCACCCCGGGAGGCGGCCGGTCTGGTGGAAATGTTCGCAAAAGAGCTGGCAACGCATGGAGTGCAAGTCAGCCGGGGAATATTTGGCGCCCATATGAAGGTCAGCCTGCTCAACGACGGACCGGTGACCTTCTGCATGGATACCAGGTCCGGAATCTAGAAAATGCCGATTTTGATGTTAATACTCGGAAAAAACCATTAAAATAAGGAGTTAGACTGGTGGGATAAAGTGTACTGGAATATTTCAAGCGCCTTTTAGTTGATTCTGGTCCAAGGGAATGATAAAAAATGTCTAATGAGCAAGAGCACGAGCTGTATCAGCATCTGCGGAAGGATTACTTCGGCAGGGCTCTGCTATTTCATATAGAAAAATATTTTCCCACGGACAGGGAGACTTCCAAAAGGATCCTTGTGGAGCCGGTGGACGGGTTTTTGCCCCGGCAGGTCGCCCAGGGGATCATAAACGCCATCAAGGAATCCCAGTCAAAAAACGCAGGGCACTTTGCCAACGTGTTCAACCGAAACGTGGCCCGCCACACATTCTCTTCCAACGGCCCGGACTATATCGCTTTCGCCAGCGACGGCAACATGCGTTCCATGGTCGCGTTTATCATAAAGAAGTTCGAGAAATACTACAAAGAGTTGAACGGCGCATCCAGCCGCCAGTGGCTGGTGAACCATATCGTCAGCACACCATCGTTTTCTTCCATGCAAAGAGAGCTTACCGAGCAGGAGGTGGATCTTTTGATGGAGAATATTTTCAAGATATAGCAGGCCTCCTCTTGAAGACCGCCTGCGCCGGGCGCGATCCGGATGGACAAAGCTCCACGTCATGCTCTATCAACCCGCTAGGATAGGGATTCTTCCCCTTCTTTATCCGGGCCCGGGTCGCTCTTCTTTTCATCAGGTTCCGCGCCCTCCACTTTCTCATGAAAACCCAGACGCTCCTTGCGTTCTTCATATTGGGAGTGGCTCAGAACATCCAGCCCCCAGCCGGTGATCCGCTGGGCCATTTGTATGTTGACCCCCTTTTTGCCTATGGCGGGGGAGAGCTGGCTTTCAGGCGCCACCACGCAAGCTTTTCGGATTCCCGCAATGGGGATGACCATCAGGTCTCGGGCGGGGGTGAGCGCCCGCTTGATAAGCACGGCGGGGTCGTCGCTGTATTCAAACACGTCTATCTTCTCGCCGGAAAGCTCCTGCACGATGGGCTGGATGCGGCCCCCGCGCACGCCCACGCAAGAACCCACAGGGTCCACTCCCTGTTTCCGGCTGCGCACAGCCACCTTGCTCCGGCCGGTGCGGTCCCGGACAATATCCACGATCTCCACCTGTCCATCCGCCACTTCGGGCGACTCTATGGTCAAAAGCCTGCGAAGCAGGGGAGGGCGGTTGCGCGACACTATGGCGATCGGCTCCTTTTTTCCCCTCTCGGCGCCTATGATGAGCAGCTTGATTCTTTTCCCCCGTTCAATCCGGTCCAGATCCAGTTGCTCCTCCTTTGGCAAAATCGCATCGGCCACGTCTATTTCGAACAGATAGCCATCCCCGGCGCGCTTGACCATTTTGCCGGAAGTCACTTCACCCTCCCTGTTTTTCAGTTGGGCGTAGATCCTGTCCAGTTCCAGCTCCTTCCCCTTCTTATGGATCATCTGGCGCACGGACTGGGCGGCGATCCTGCCCAGGCCTTCCATCTGGATCTGGCGACGGAACATTTCCCCCAGCATGGAGGAGGGGTTATAGTCGAGGGCCTCCTCCAGGGAAATCTCCACATTACTGTCGGTGGCTTCTTCTTTGATTTCCAAAAGCTCGAACAGGTCGAACTCTCCTCTGTCCGTATTAAAACTTGCGGCCAGGTTCTGCTTGCCCAGGCGCTTTGCGGCGGCGGCGGTCACAGCTTCCTCGATAATGTGGATCAGATCCTCTATCTTGATGGCCTTTTCGTCCGCCACCATTTTCAGCGCGTTGATTAGTTCGGAAGTCATATACCAGGCTCAATTTCCAGATTCGCTTTTTTTATATCCGTCATCGCCAGGGTGATAAGCTCGCCGGTCTTCAGCCGCAGCGCCACTTTTCCCTCTTCGGCAGTTTCTATAATTCCAACAAACTTGCCCCCTGCGCCGCCAGGACCCCCCGCGCGGGAGGTCACTGCGGCCAGCTTTCCCTGAGCTTTTTGAAAATCGGAAGGCTTTTTCAAAGCCCGGGTGAGCCCGGGAGAGGAGACTTCCAGAGTGTATGCTCCGGGGATCACATCTTCGGTATCCAGCAGGAATCCGAGTTGCCGGGACACATTGGCGCAATCCTCCACCCCCACTCCCCCATTTTTATCAATATAAACCCGGAGAATGGACGAACCCTTCCCCATCTTTAGCTCCAGGTCAAACAGGCTGCATCCTTCCGCCCGAGCCACAGGCTCCGCCAGCGCAATCAGTTTTTCTATAACAGTAGATTCCACGGGTGATCTTTCCCCGAAAAGGTCAGACAAAAATTTCCCATCGGTTTTTTCAGGGCTTAGGTAATTATCACATAACCCGAACCGGGGCGCCAGATTTATCCCCCCGGCGGGAGCCTGGCCATAATAAAACATCCTTGTGAAACCCGGGATTTACACAGGGAGCACAACAGGGTAACCTATACGATCATTTTCTGGGAGACTTTTTAAGTGACACAACCGGATACTAACGGACATTTCGGCGTTTTCGGCGGCCAGTATGTCATAGAGACCCTGATGCCCGCCCTCAAGCAACTGGATACGGAATACGAGAGGGCCATGAAGTCCCCCAAGTTCCACAAGCGGCTGGAGCGATATCACTCCACATATATCGGTCGGCCCACTCCGCTGTACTTTGCCGAGAGCCTGACCAAAGCCGTGGGGGGCGCCAGGATATACCTCAAGCGCGAGGACCTGACCCACACCGGCGCCCACAAGATAAACAACACCATAGGGCAGGGGCTGCTGGCCCTGGCCATGAAGAAAAAACGGATCATCGCCGAAACCGGCGCCGGACAGCATGGTGTGGCCACCGCCACCGCCGCAGCCCTGATGGGGCTGAAGTGTGATGTCTTCATGGGGGCGCGGGATATGGAACGCCAGGCCCTCAACGTCTTCCGCATGCGGCTTCTGGGCGCCAGGGTCATCAAGGTGGAAAGCGGAACCCAGACCCTGAAGGACGCCACCAGCGAGGCGATTCGCGACTGGATCGGCTCCGTCAAGGACACTCACTACATAATCGGCTCGGTAGTGGGGCCCCATCCCTTCCCGAAGATCGTCCGCGACTTCCAGAGCGTCATAGGCCACGAGGCCAAGTTTCAGATCATGGTGAAGGAGGGCCGCTTGCCGGATCTGCTGATCGCTTGCGTGGGGGGTGGTTCGAACTCCATGGGGCTGTTCCACCCATTCCATCACGACGAAGAAGTGGCCATGGTGGGGGTGGAGGCGGCGGGCCTGGGCATATCCACCGGCCATCACGGCGCTCCCCTGGCCAAAGGCAAGGTCGGCACTCTCCATGGCTCCAAGAGCTATGTCATGCTGGACAAGGATGGCCAGGTGATGGAGACCCACTCCATCAGCGCCGGGCTGGACTACCCCGGCGTGGGCCCGGAGCACGCGTGGTATCGGGACACCGGCCGCGCCGAATATGCGGCGGTGACAGACAAGGAGGCCCTGGCCGCGTTTGAAAAACTTTCCCGGCTGGAGGGGATCATTCCCGCGCTGGAATCGGCCCATGCCATCGCCCATGCCATGAAGGCTGGGGCGAAAATGAAAAAGAACCAGGTGATCATAGTCTGTCTTTCCGGTCGGGGAGACAAAGACGTGGTCACTGCCCAGCGCGCGCTGGGATACGAGGAGTAAGCCGCCATGAGCAGGATAACGGACACAATGAATAAACTGCGCACGGAGCGCAAAAGCGCCCTGGCCATTTTTCTCACCGGCGGCGATCCTTCCATAAGCGCCTCGAAAAACCTGATTTTGGCCGCGGCGAAAGCTGGCGCTGATATCATAGAGATCGGCATTCCCTTTTCCGATCCTCTGGCGGATGGACCGGTGATCCAGCGCTCGTTTCTGCGGGCCATCAAGGCGGGAGCCAATGTGACCGCCATACTGAAACTGGTGGAATCTGTGCGCAAGGAGATCGAAACCCCGATCGTGTTCATGGTGGCCACCACCCTGGTGATAAACCACGGGGTGGGCAAGTTCATGAAAGACTCCGCCAAAGCCGGGGTGGATGGGATCATCCTGCCGGACGCCCCGCCGGAGGAGGCGGATGAGTTTATCCCCGCCGCCCGCGCCGCCGGGCTGGACACCATCTTCCTGGCCGCCCCCACTTCCACTCCACAGCGGCTCAAGTCAGTGGCCAGGCTCTGCACCGGATTTATGTATTACATCAACGTAAGCGGAGTCACGGGGGACAAGTCCGCCACTGTGGCGGATGTGGGCGCCCAGATTCGCAAGGCCAAAAAAGTGTCCAAGGCGCCGGTGATGGCGGGGTTCGGAGTGAAGACCCCGGAGCAGGCCAAAGCGCTGTCCAAAGTGGCCGATGGAGTGATCATCGGCTCGGCTGCCGTGGATATCGTCGCTTCGGCGAAAAATCAATCCGCCGCCCCGGAAGCCCTGGCCAGATATATACGTTCTGTCCGCAAAGCGATGGATAGCCATTAGCCCGCAGTCCGGCTTGTTGTTCAGGCGGTTCCTTTTGCGGCGGAGACTATCATCGCCTCACCGGAGAAGCGGACGACCCCATCCGGGGATTCGAACTTTCTGACCTCATCCACAATGGCGTCCATGGCTCGGGCGCGGGTTTCGTCATCCATCTTCTCCATGATGGCCCGCACCGGCGCCGCCATTTCCTTCATGTTGGAGATATAGAAGTCCAGCGAGGGGAAGGTCATCTCCACCGGCGCCGCTTCCTCCACCGCGTCCACAAACCCCGCCTCGGTCATCCTGGCCGCCAGCGCGCCAGGCTGGCCCTGGCTGAAGGGGCCTGGAGCGGAAGGGTCGGGCGAGGGGAGGGCGGTGAACTTTTGCAGCACCCTCATCGCCAGGGTGAAGGAGAGGTTCTTGTCCGCTGTCCCCCACACCGCCGCGGTGAACCTGGCGCCCGGCTTCAGGGCTCGGTGGATGCTCTTCAACGCGCCTGGCACGTCCGGCAGAAACATCAGGCAAAACCGGCTGGTGGCGGCGTCGAAGGTTTCCGAATCAAACGGGATATCCCCCGCGTGGCATGTGTGGAACTCTATATTGTCCAGCCCCTGGTTTTTGGCGCGGCGTCGGGCCACTTCCAGCATCTTCTCCGCCACATCCACGCCCATCACGCGCCCCTCCGGCCCTGCGATCTTGGCCGCGGCCAGGGCAGGGTTGCCGGTGCCGCTGCCCAGATCCAACACCTTATGTCCCGGCTGGATCCCCGCTCGCTGGATCAGGATCTGGTCAAAGTAGGCGAAGTTGTCCGCCAGCCACTGGTCGTATTTTTCCCAAGCGTTCGCCACGGCGTTCCAGTCATCGCGCTGCTTGTCGATATATTCCTTGTGATCCACATCATCCGTCATCGCCTGATCTCCATAAATGAGTCATATCTTCCCAGTCTACCACTATTCCGGCTGCTCCGGCTTCCCTCCGTTGTCCGAGTTCATCTGCCTATAGAGGCTATAGCTCATCCACCCCAAGGCGCATACCCCCAGGATCAAAATGGCCCACAGGATAATGACCTTCCAGTCATACCCCGGCGCCTGGGGGCGAAGGGCGGCGTCTCCTCCCAGGGTGAACAGTCGCCCGATGGCGGCTTTTTTCACGCTGGTTTCATCCCTCTGCGCCTTTTGCAGCTTGTCCAGCAGGTTGGTGGTCTTTCCGCTGCATGAGGGATTCAAGGCGCTGGCGAAGGC
>JAOUPQ010000267.1 GCA_029879765.1 Nitrospinota bacterium
GATTGCGTATCTGTTCATAAATCAGAACATCAGGGTAAAGGATGCGCGAAACTCACCAAAATTGCGAGCTTCGCCCGAGATTATGTCGTTGTTCCTCCGGCCACGGGCGTTTTCATCCCATTCCACTTTCACAAACAGCGCGTCCGTCACCTTCAGGTTCACTCCCGCCACATACACGGTCCAGAAATCCTCCGGCTCGGCGTCGCTGGGGTCCATCACCTGGACGCGGACATAAGGGGTGAACTTGCCCACCCGAAAAGAGCTCTGGACATACCACGTGTTTTCCGTGACGCTCCCCATCTGCGACCTTCCGAATTCTCCGGTCAGGTTGATCTCCTTCCAGGTCAGGCTGGCGTGGCCGGCAAAAGCGATATGGGGGACTCTCATTTCCTCTGTGGAGATGGCCCTGTCCCCAAAGTAACTGGAAACACCGATAATAAAGATTTCCCTGGAGGAGATAAACTGCACTCTGCAGCCTATCGCCTTGTTCGGGTTGTCGTCCTGGGAGCTTTCATTGGTGGTGAAACGGGATTCGCCGTTTCCCACATACACCACGTATTCCACGTTATGTCGGCTCGAAAGGATGGAAAGCTCCCCCAGGACGGCAAAGCCTGTCATCCACTTTGGAACGAGCATGTGGCCTCCCTTGAACTCCGCCCGGTAGAATGTCTCCGGCAGGGAGACCGCCAGGTAGGCCGGGGTGGCGTCGTGTATTTCGCTGAACAGCCCATATGGAGAAAGAATCTTCCCTCCCCGGATTTTCAGCGCATCGCTGAGGGCGAATTCTCCAAACCCATATTCCATCACCACGCTGGCGCTGTCCGCGCTGGGGTGGATACCATGTTCGAACTCGATATGTGTCCGCAACGAAAGGTTGGGCGAAACCATGATATCGGTGAGGATGTTCAGGTGTCGCTGGTCGAAGGCTCCGTTTTTCAGGTTCGGGTCGTCCGGCCCGCTTTTGGAATACCTGTCGCCAGTGGTGATGCGATAGTCCAGGTCGAAATATCCATAGATGTTGATCGCGTCGAGCTTGGCGGCGTGCCCTGCGCCTGCTGAAACAAGACAGACCATCATGGATATGGCGAGGGATGTGGGGAAAATCAGCCTGGTCAATTTGCTTGAGAATTTCTTTGTCATAATGCGCCAGAAAAATCCACTTGCCGCCCCCAGGAAATCCATATGGATCATGAAGCGGCGCCAGTGGAAAATAAAATGTAAATAAGCAAGGTTATCAGAAATATGATTCCCTAAGATTAACCAATTTTCCGGTGGGAGTCAAAATCCGTATGGGCGCGGAATACGCATAAATATGTTTGTCCTGTTTTATCTTTCCTGTTGACACAGCCAGGCAAATGGTAAATGATAATCATAGTCATTATCAATTAGCCCGAACAAAGGCCAATCCTGGTCATATGGCATTTTGGCCCTCGGCCGTTATTTTGTAAAAAGACATGTCTGGTGGATTGTTGATCTCATTCAGGGAAGGCCTGGAGGCTTTCCTGGTGGTGGGGATTATCCTGGCCTACCTGGGCCGTATGAACTTCCCCTCGGCGCGCAAATGGGTCTATCTTGGCGTGGGGCTGGGTATCTTCGCCGCATTCGCTCTGGCTTTTGTCTTCCAGGTGGTTCTGTCCGGCTTCGAAAGCGGACTGATGGAAAAATACCTGAAAGCCGGGATCATGGGTTTTGCGGTGGTTGTCCTCACCTATGTGATGGCGTGGATGAGCCGCAACAGCCGAATGATTAAAGGCGCCGTGGAGCAGGAGATCAACGCCGCAATCTCCGCCGGAAACATGGCCGCCCTCATGCTGGTGGCTTTTTTCGCCGTGGTGCGGGAAGGGTTGGAGACCGTCCTTTTCCTGGGGGCGCTGTATGGCGGCGGGATGGACTCCGGAGTGCTGGCGGGTGTGGCCCTTGGCCTGGCTCTCTCCCTGATTGCGGCCATGGCCCTTTTCCGCGGGATGAAGGGGCTGCCTGTGAAAACATTTTTCAGAATAACAGGCCTGCTGGTGCTGGTCATCTCCGCTGGCCTTTTGATAAATATGATCGGCATCCTGCAGGATATAAACGCCATCCCCCTGCTGGCGCCTGGCATCATCAACCTGACGTGGCTGCTGGACGATGGCTCCCCGTTCGGGATATTCCTCAAGGCCCTGTTCGGATACACCTCCCAGCCCAGTCTCACCCAGATTGTGGCGTACATCTGCTACATGACGGTGGCGTATCTGGCGATTTTCAGGGAGAAGGACCACGAAAAACCGGTGGAAGAGGCGAACCTGGCCCATGCGCGCTAACCTTTCCTGGATTCTGCTTGTCGCCATGGCGGCCCAGCTCCATGGAGCCTCCCCCGCCAGCGGCTATGGATACGCAGAAGCTGAAGACCCGGCAGTGGCCATCTTCCGCGATGGGGTGACTTCGGCCAGAAAAGGCGACTTTGCCCAGGCCACCATTAAGGCAAAAGAGGCTTTGGCTCTCATCGCCGACCATAAACACAACGGCGCATCCCTGGCTCCCAGGATAGACGAGGCGGCCAAATCGAAAAACGCCCCGGCCATGGCGGAGATCCTGGCAAACGTGGTCTATCTTTCCCTGAAGGAAAAGCTGGAGGTCAATATCTCCACAAGCCTCAAGGACTTCAACCAGTGCAAGGCCCGGCTGTTCCTGGCGCGGAAAAACTACCTGGATGTGCTCGACGGCAACCTGAAAAAGAACAAGCCGGAGGATAGCCTGGCGATCATAAAGGGATTCGACGAGGCGCTGGCCGCCCTGGGCAATCCCGGCCTGTTCGGTATTGGGCGAAAACCGGCGGACCTGGCCCGGTTCACCCAAACCGCAAGAAAAATAGAAGCGACCATCGAAGGGTTCTATACCAGATTCGTACAACAATAGGCGAAAGCCGGGCGCGGCGCCCCTCCCCCTTTCGCCGCCAGATTTCGGAGTGTGTGGCATGAAAATAATCATCAGTGCTTTTGTTTGCCTTTTCTCCTCCCTTCTCCTTGTTTCCCCCGCCTGGGCGGAAGAAGCTCCAGCTTTCGACATGGATCTCGCCTCCGCCGCGGAGGAAGAGCCAACGGTCTCTTTCCATGGCTATTACGAATTCGAACACCTGAGCGCGGAAGGGAAAAACTCCACATTCGACGCCCACAAGCTGACAGTTTGGATGGGGGTGAAGCTTAATTCCAAGGCGTTTCTATCCTCTGAGATCGAATACGAACACGCGCCCAAAGTCACCGGCGATGGAGGAGGCGATGGCCAGATCAAAGTCGACTCCGCCCAGTTGCGCATCTCCCTCACTGACTCGCTTACCACACATTTCGGCATATTCTATGTCCCCTTTGGAATTGAATATTTCAGCTATCCCGGACACATAAACAAACTGGTCACCCGCCCAAAGGTAATGAAAGGGGGCGGCGTCATCCCCGGCACTTGGTCCGATGTGGGCGTATCTGCTTCCCTGGCCCTGAGCGAGTGGGTTCTGGCGGATATCTATGCGGTCAATGGAGACGCGCGCAACGGAACGGTCTCCAGAGACACCGACGAAAACGGAAATGAATCGAAGACCATGGGCGCCCGCCTGATGCTCGCAGCGCCTGGCCTGAACATCGGCGCTTCCTATGCCACCGGAATGTGGGACCCGGACTCCAGGCTCGCCTCCAGCCGGACCGGCGTCCACCTGCAGTTGGACACACAATTCTTCACCGGCCTGGATATGGCGCCTGCGATCATCGCCGAATGGGTGGATGGTGTGGATGAACAGGCCTCCTCCATCGAGGGCGCCGACAGGCAAGTGGGTGGCTACTACATCCAGATGAGCTTTGCGCCCATCCCGACGCTGGAGCTGGTGGCGCGCCACGGCGGATATGCCCCGGACCGGAGCGCCACCGCCGAATCGAACACGGAGACCTCCGGCGGCGTGGTGTGGGCGGCCATGGACAACGTGAAGTTAAAGATGGAATACCAGAGGAACATTCCTGCGGGAGGCGGAGAGAAATCCGATCTTGTGGCCCTGCAACTGACGGCCAACTGGTAATCACAGAGCATGCGCGTCGTCATCATCGGAGGGGGGCCTTGC
>JAOUPQ010000059.1 GCA_029879765.1 Nitrospinota bacterium
ACCCCTGTCGTCGTGGGGCGGACACACAGCGCCACCGACCCTCCCGAGGGGGTGTATCGCACGGCGTTCTGGGCCAGGTTCAGCAGGATCGACTCGATTTTCTCCGCGTCGGAAACCAGATGGACCTCCTCCTCCGGCGCCTCCACCCCCAGGGCGATGCCCGAGCGTTCCGCCTCCGCGGTGAAGAGCGCCACCACATCATCCACCACCCGTCGGGCGTCCATCCGCCTGGCCACCACCGGCGCCCCCCCTCCTTCGATGCGGGAGAGCTGCGACACGTCCACCACAATATTCCCCAGTCGAATGGCATGGCGGTGGATCGTCTCCAGGAACTTGCGCGGCTGTCCCTCGCCGATATCACCGGAGTCGATGAGGGTTTCCGCCGCTCCCCGGATGGCGGTCAAGGGGGTCAGCAGTTCATGGGCCATGTTGGCGATAAAGTCGCTGCGGATCCGCTCCAGGTGGATCTGTTTTGTAATATCTCTCATCACCAGCAGGGCGCCCCCCATCTGGCCTTCATCCTCCATGGGGCGGCAGATCACCTCCAGCTCCATCTCCGGATCGCGCCAGCTGATCCGCGCCGGAGCCTTGGGCCCTTTGGCCGAGGAGTGAACCATATCCAGCGCCGTCAAAATCTCCGGATCACGCACCACCTCTTCTTTGCTCAGCGCCTCCCGCCCATGGACCGGAAGACGCAAAAGCCCCTCCGCCGCCTTGTTGGCCGCCATCAGCCGACCATCCGCGCCGAAAAGCAGCACGGCGTCCGGGATGCCGTCGATAATTGAAGCGAGCTTCTGTCTGTCGTCCGACAGCCGCCATACTAGCCCGCGAAAGCGGAGGCGCAACTCTTCCAGGCTTCGCTCCACCCCGCCCAGTTCTCCGGAGCCGCCGGACACCAGAGCCGTCTCATAGTCTCCCTCGGCCAGGGTGGCGGTGAAACGCTCCATAGCCTCCAGTCGGCGGGTCATGGGCCTGGCGACCAGGTAGGAGATGACCATGGCTAAAAACAGCGCCGGCAAGGCGGTGAGCAACAGCCGATACTTCATTCCTTCCGTCAGGGTCTCCACATCAGACACCGGCCTTGACAATCGAATAACAGGATCGGTGGGAATGGCGAGGAATACCGTCTGTTCACCCAGGGCGGCGCTTTTCCGGCGGTCCACACCTCGCAGCCCCTGCAACGCCTGGGTTACCTCCGGGCGGAAAAGCTGGTTGGTGGATTTCTTGGTGTTGATCATGGAATCCGCCAGAACGACCCCACTTCTGTCTATGATGGTGAATCGGAAATCGGTGGCGCGTCCAATTTCCCGGACCAGTTGGGCATTCTCCGGATTCCAGGGGATAAGTTGCGCCGCGGCCTGGCTGGCGGCCCGTTCCAGGTCATTTTCCGCCTCTCGGTTCTGGTATTCCCACAGGAACGAATCGGCCAATATTTCTATGAGCAACACCAAAGCCAGGAGCGAGAGCCCCAGGGCGGTGAGAATGTATGTGTATAAGCTGCGGTGAAACATATCAGATTTAAGGCTCTCCACTGTTTGGTTTATTCGCAGGATTGAACCGATAGCCAGTCCCGCGCACAGTCTCCAGAAAGTCCGGAGAGGATGGGTCTTTTTCTATCCTGGCTCGTAACCTTCTTATATGCACGTCCACAGTGCGCGGATCGATATACAGCTGCCCTCCCCACGCCCCCTCGATCAGGCTCTCGCGGGAGAACACCTTCATGGGCCGGGTGGCCATGAAAACCAGAAGCTTGTACTCCTGGGGCGCCAGTTGAGTCTCCTGGTTGTCCACAAACACCTGGCAAGATTCCAGGTTTATTTTAAGGCCGCCGAACCTCAGCGGCTCCAGGCTTTGGCTGGCCCCATGGCTGGAGCGACCCAACACGGCGCGGACCCTGGCCACAAGTTCCCTGGTGCTGAAGGGCTTGGCCACATAATCATCCGCCCCAAGCTCGAACCCCACCAGCACATCCGATTCGGAGCTTTTGGCGGTGAGCATGATCACCGGCACATGGGCTCCGGCCGGGCTTTTGCGCAACCGACGCAACACTTCAAAACCTAAAAGATCCGGCAGCATCACATCCAGAATAAGAAGATCGGGAGGCCTGGCCAAAGCCGCTTCGAGGGCCTGGCTCCCGGTGAGGGCCGTCGTCACATCATGGCCGTTCACCACAAGGTTATACCGCACAAGCTCCAGTATATCCTCCTCGTCGTCGGCAACCAGAATTCTGGCCATATCCTCCTATTCCAAAGCGTCAGCGCCTATTTCCCAAACGAAGTATGCCGGATGTCTTTCCCCTTCACCAGATAAATCACCATTTCCGCGATGTTGGTGGAATGGTCGGCTATCCTTTCCATCTGCTTGGAGATGTTCATAAGGCTCAAGTATCCTGTGATGCCCGATGGCGCGTCCTTCATCTCGGTGAGCAGCGCCCGGAATATCTGTCGGTTCAACTCATCCACCGTCTCGTCCCTGGCGCAAACCGCCTCCGCCTTCTCCGAGTCGCGGGCCACATAGGCGTCCAGGCTGTCGTGCAGCATCCCCTGGGCTATCTGGGACATACGCAAAAGCTCGTTCAGCGACGAGCTGTGCGGATCGTTCATGATCTCCAGCACCCGCTCGCTCATGTTCGCCGCCAGGTCGCCGATCCTCTCCAGATCCGTGGATATTTTCAGCCCGGTGATCAGCAGCCGCAGATCCTCCGCCGCCGGTTGGCGCAGGGCCATGATGGCCACGCACATATCGTCGATATCCACCTCGTATTTGTTCACCGCGTGGTCTTCTTCGATCACTGTCCGGGCCAGCTTGGCGTCGCGCCACTCCAGGGCCCGCATCGCCTTGCCGATGGCCGCCTCCACCATCCCGCCCATGCGCAGGACCGTGTCCTTCAGGTGGCTCAATTCCGCTTCAAAGTTTTTACTGGTATGGGGTCTCATGTTTATATAGCCCAAAAATGTATTTTAATATTCACCGTTGGCCTTATCCGAATCGGCCGGTTACGTATTCCTTTGTCCTGTCCGCCCTGGGCACGGTGAACATGGCGCTGGTCTCGCCATATTCCACCAGCCGCCCCAGATACATGAACGCCGTATTGTGCGACACCCGGGCCGCCTGCTGCATGTTGTGGGTCACTATCACAATGGTATACCTCCCCGACAACTCGTCGATAAGCTCCTCTATCTTGGCCGTGGCCACAGGATCCAGCGCCGAACATGGCTCATCCATCAGCAACACGTCCGGATCGGCGGCGATGGCCCTGGCTATGCACAGCCGCTGCTGCTGGCCGCCGGAGAGGCCCAGAGCGCTCTGGTTGAGCCGGTCCTTCACCTCGTCCCACAGCGCCGAGGACTTCAACGCCCTTTCCACCGTGTCGGCGATCAGCTTCCTGTCGCGCACCCCATCCACTTTCAGCGGGTAGGCCACGTTTTCCGCTATAGACATGGGGAAAGGATTCGGCTTCTGGAACACCATCCCCATCCTTTTGCGCAGGCCGATCACGTCCACATCCGGGTGGAAGATCTCCTGCCCGTCGAATATGATGCTCCCCTCCACCCGCAACCCGTCGATAAGGTCGTTCATCCGGTTATAGGACCGCAGCAGGGTGGACTTGCCGCAGCCCGAGGGGCCGATCAGCGCCGTCACCAATCCTTTTTCCAGTTCCATCTCCACGTCGAAGAGCGCCTGGCTGGCGCCATACCACAGGGAAAACCCCTTCATGGTCACCAGCGAGCCTTCGTCCCCCTTCATCTCGTGGTGGATCGTGGGTTCCACGTGCAGATGGTTCAAAGCGTTATCGTTCATAAAATAAAGTGTTTCCGTGAATCAAAAATGTCCGGCCACATAGCGCTTTTTGAGCCTGTTGCGGACGATAATAGCTCCGGCGTTCAGCGCCGCCACCACGCTCATCAGAAGCAGGGTGGTCATGAAAACCATGGGCTTGCCGGCTTCGGCGTTGCGCGACTGGAAACCCACATCGTAAATATGGAAACCCAGGCACATGAAACTGCGCTCCAGGTGGATATAGGGGAATATCATATCCACCGGCAACTCCGGCGCCAGCTTCACCACCCCCACCAACATTAAAGGCGCCACTTCGCCCGCTCCCCTGGCCATGGCCAGTATCAATCCTGTCATTATACCTGGTAGCGCCCTGGGAAGCACGATATACCGGATTGTCTGCCATTTGGAGGCGCCGCAGGCCAGCGAGCCTTCCCTGGCGGACTGAGGCACCGCGGAGAGAGCCTCTTCCGTGGCCACGATGACAACAGGCGCCGTGAGCAGCGCCAGTGTCAGCGAAGCCCATAACACACCGCCGGAGCCGAAGGTGGGGGAGGGGAGCCTTTCGGCGTAGAGCCACTGGTCTATCCACCCTCCCATTCCATAGGCGAAAAAGCCCAGGCCGAAAATCCCATATACAATGGAAGGCACTCCGGCCATGTTGTTCACCGACACCCGGACCAGACTCACCAGCCAGCTTTGCCGGGCGTACTCGCGCAGATACAGCGCCGCCACCACTCCGAAAGGCGCCACCAGAAGCGCCATCATAACCGTCATTACGAAGGTGCCGAAAATGGCCGGCATAACCCCGCCTTCCGTATTCGCTTCCCGCGGTTCCGCCACCAAAAACTCCCACCAGCGGGAAATATACACCCCCACCTTGCCGAAAAAGCCCAGGGCGTTGGGTTTGTATAAACGCACCACCTCGCTTTGACGAATTGTCTTTTCCATCCCGGACACGCTGGCGAAGGTGATGGTTTGGGCGGCGTCCAGGAGGTCCAGCCGGTTCGCCTCCTCGGCCAGTTTGGCGTATTCTCCCTCCAGCCTGTCGGTTGTAATGGAGGTTTCCTTTGCAGCGGCCAGATATTCTTGCGAATCCTTCCCATGATCCAGCGCCACTTTGCGCAGTGACAGCCTGGCCTCTTCCAGCTGGCGGTTCACATACCCTACCTGGACCTTCTGCAGCTTTCGAATCTTGTGGCGTCTTTGCTGGGCCTGTGTGACCAGGTGGGCTAGCTTGTCATGCGTCAGGGGGTCCGGGGCCAGCCTGGAGTCCCCATTGTCCACAGAGACTAGCTTTCCAATGAACGGTCCCCATTCCAGCCGCTCCACCAGCAGGATATCCTCCGGGGCGGCGATGGTCTTGATGTCCATGTCGGACACCCACCTGAAATCCTCGTTGGTCAAGTCGTAGTTCCCCAACCGGTATAAGGAGCGGATCGAGGGTCCGGCGGGCGGTTTTCCTTGGCTGGCCACGGGCATAAAGGTCTCTGAGCGGACCAGTTCCCCCGCCGTCACACTATCGTCCATCATCGTGATTGTATAGACAGGTCTGGGCCAGAACGCCTTCACGCCGTTGTATGTGACCAGGGCCAGAAAGCTGACGATCATCACCACCCCGGCCGCCAACGCCCCGCCCAGGAGCCAGACATACGGCTCCCCCCGGGCCGAAAGGGGAGCATGGCCGCTGCGACGCATGGGGGGGGGCAACTTTCCGTTATCTTCCATCACAACCTCGAAAACCTTTTTCGGAACCGCATCCGCACCAGTTCGGCCACAGAGTTGATGACGAAGGTCATCAGGAATAAAGTTAGCCCGGAGAGGAACAAGGTCCGATACAACGTGCCTCCCACCACCGCTTCCGGCAGTTCCACCGCAATGTTGGCCGATAGCGCCCTCAATCCACCGAATACGTTCATTTCCATCACCGGTGTGTTTCCCGCCGCCATCACCACTATCATGGTCTCTCCCACGGCCCTGCCCATGCCGATCATCACAGCGGAGAAGATGCCGCTGGCCGCCGTGGGAACCACCACCCAGATGGCGGTCTGCCACAAGGTGGCGCCACAGCCCAGGCTGGCGCCGCGCAAGTGATCCGGCACGGCGGAGAGAGCGTCTTCGGCGATGGTGTATATGATCGGGATCACCGCGAATCCCATGGCAAAACCCACTATCAGGGTATTGCGTTGGGCATAGGGGCCCACCAGGCCGTCCCTTGGGTCAAATCCCAATTTTTGCGCGAAGACCGCCGCGATCCATGCGACCAGTGAAGCGGACATCGCCAGGGCCAGGGCCTTGCCCATCTCCACTGTCCCCGCGGCCAGGCCGCCATGGGCCTGGCTTCCCCGTCGGCCCCCCCTGCCGCCATATCGGGCGCCCGCCACGGCCAGCACTGCGGCGGCCATGGGAAGGAAAAGCATGAACAGAAAGGGCGTGGCCTGGGTTTGTTTGTTGCTCAGCCACCGGCTGAAATTTCCATCGAAGAAAGCAGCCTCGAAAGGGATCCCAAGGGAAAAGGCCAGCGATGCGCCCGCTCCCAGCGACAGCGCCATGGCGATGAACTTGACGCTTCCGGAAAATCTTTGCGCCACCGGCGGGGGCAAAAGCTGCCATAAAAGAGAGCCTGTGATCAGGGAGAGGGGGATAGTTAGCCCGCAAAGCAGCACCGGGCCGATCCCTTTTTCCACTATTGGCGCCAGCACCAGGGCCGCCACGAAACCCAACGCCACCGAGGGAAGAGAGGCCATCATCTCCATGGTGGTTTTCAGGGGGCTTCGATATCGCTTTTCCAGAAACTCGGAGGTGAAAACCGCCGCCAAAATGGCCAGGGGAACAGCGAAGAGCATGGAGTAAAAGGTGGCTTTCAGCGTTCCGAAAATCAGAGGCATCAGGGAGAGCTTTGGCTCGTTATCATCCGTGGCCGCCGAGGATTGCCATGTATAGGAAGGCTCGGCGTATCCCTCATACCATACCTTGCCGAAAAACGCCGTCCACGAGGCTTCCGGATGGGGCGCGCTTATTTTCCACAGGCGTATGGCTCCGCTCCCGGTGGCCAGCAAGGCGCCGTCATGTCGCGCCGTCAGGTCCATCCCCCGGATTTCGGAGCTGGCGGCCACATCCAGGCGCAGCGCCACCCGGTCGCTGGCGCCATTGCGGAGCCAATACCCTCCAGGCCCGGCGGTGAGGAAAGTTTTGCCCGAGGCGGAGGGAGCGATGGCCGTCACCGGGCCCTTGTGGGGTTCGAGCCTTCTGGCCCGGATAACCCGCATTCCATCGGCGGTGCCCGATCCTGGACGGGAAAGGATGAAATGTATTCCCACTCCCCCGTCGGAGGCGCCCACCACCAGGGACTGGCGACCCGCCAGAAACGCCGCCGAGGTCACCTTCACCCCGGGGGAGGTGAGGCTTACCGTTTCCGCCAGGAAAGCGCCGGAGGGCTCCCTGGCGTTATATCTGTACAGAACCCCGTCTTCCTGGATCAGCAGGATGTCCACCCCCTTTTCTGTGATGAACAGCCTGTCGTTGAGATCAATCCTGGAGATAGCTGGCAGTTCGTATGACTTAACCGAGGTGCTCATCTTACCGGTCATCATGTTCGCCTTTATGGTGGCGTGATGGAGGGAAAGACCCCCGGAAACGTCCAAAACCGCAAAGGTCCAGAGGCGTTTTCGCTCGCTTCCGGAAACCGCCAACGCCAGAGCGGCCACCTTTGTTCCTCCGGACTTTAATATGCTTCGGGAAGAGGACTCCATGGACACTTTGCGGATCTGGTCCCCCGCCACCTTGCTGAACACGGCGCCTTCCCCGAGCCAGGTATCCGGCTCCAGCGAGTCATAGGCGGAAAGGTCATAACCTTTGGGGAATATCTCCACCTTGAATGTGATGGACCCAGCGGCGATGGAGCCGTCCTCGAAACCGGCGGCGAAATCGCCGGTGGTCTTGTCAAAGGCTATAGCCGTGGGGCTCGGTTTTTCCATTCCATCGGTGTTTTTGAAGTCGATAACAGATTCCGAGACGATTTGGCCGCTTTTCGGGTGGTAGCTGACAATACGCCCGTCCGGGGCGATCTCCACCGCCAGATGAAGGTACTCGTCAATGAGGGTGGCGGCGGACCTGGCCCATGGAAGGGGTCTGCTGGCGCTGAATTGGCCGGTGACGGAGCCTGCCTGGAATAGAGGGAGAACCTGGCTTATCAGATAGACAAGAATCCCCATGACCGCGGCGATGACAAGAATCCCCCCGCCGGTGATGGTGTATCCGGCGATGATATCGGCGAGGATCACAGCTCGCTGGGTCTCCTTGGGCCTTTTGTATCCCGTGGTAGGTTCCTCACTTGTCACCGCAGGATCCTGATCCATTATCTATTCCACCATTAAACGAGTTGGGGTTCATATAGTGATCAGGAACCATATAAGGTTCCGCCACCCCATAAAGTATACGCTCCGGAATATTACGGCAATGTTACGGGGGGCTTTCGGTTTAGTTAACTTTTGGATCGAGATTGCTTTCGACAATACAGGATGAAAATAAGAAATGGGTCATGGAATGGGTCTATACGGTGGATTTCATGTTACAATTCTTGTTCATATTATCGTAGACCATTATTCCTTTGTATCAGGTTGATTGGATGCCCACAAAAGACGCTGTTCCGGAGCTTGAAACCTTAAAGAAGGTGGAGTTCTTTTCCGTAATCCCCGATGAGAGCCTGATGGAGCTTTCGCGCAAGGTGGCATGGAAAAAGTACAAGAAGGGGGAGCGTCTATTTGATGAGGGGGAGAAGGCCCATAGCGTATACATAATCGCCGGGGGCAAGGTCAAGGTGGTGAAAGAATTTCCCAGCGGCAAGAACGCCATTCTGGGGATTTTCGGTGTGGGTGGGTTGGTGGCGGAGATCGCAGTGATAGACAAACTTCCATACCCCGCCACCGCCATAGCGCTGGACGACTGTGTTGTGGGCGATCTTCCCGCCGAAATATTCATCGACTTTCTTCGGAGCAATCCGGACGCTCTTTTGGAAATGGTGGCAGGTCTGGGCGCCAAGCTGCGAGACCTGGCGGATAACATGGGCTCCATGGCGGTGGAGAGCGTGGAAAAAAGGCTGGCCAGGTTCTTGCTCAAGTTCGGTGATGAAATCGGCAAGGAGACCGATGAGGGGCTTTCCTTCACCCTGCCGGTGACCAGGCAGGATATAGCCGAGCTTATAGGGACATCCTTTGAGGTGGTGGAGCGCGGCCTGAAAAAGATGAAAGTCAGCAAGCTTATAAAGGTGGAAGGGAAAAAAATAGTCATCAAGGATATTGATGGGCTTTTTCAGCTGATAGAGAAGGGGCGCTGACCCGGAACAAGCCGCTGAAGAGCGCCTTGCCTTCACCAAAGGCCGATGGGGGCCTGCTCCTTCATGAATGTTTGTCGCCGCTTTCTTTTATTCCCAGCAGAAGATACAGGATCATCCATGCGCGCTCCAACTGTCCTTTGGCGATCCTCCTGAATATGTCCATGATAAGAAGCAAGTATATGAACGGAGTGTATATAGGGATATGCTTTCGGGTGAAAGCAAGGCGGTTGCGGGCGTAATAATAATCGCATGTATAGCTTCTTTTTCTGATGTCGCGGTTTATCCCTATGGAAACTCCCCGCTTGTGATATACCACGCTGGCTTCGGCCCAGGCCATGATATACCTCCCCTTCGCCTCCCTTATCCAGTCTAATTCCTCGAAGTATAAAAAATAATCTTCCGACATCAGCCCTATCTCCGAAAGCCAATCCCTGGTGATCAGCATGGAGGCGCCGTATACATAATCCAGCCTGCTCTCCACTTCCTCGGGGGTCAGCTTGCGCCCCTGGGGCAAAGCTGGCGCAAAGAGCTTTGGGCGGCCCAGAACCTTGTTATAGGTGGCGCCCCCCAGGGCCTGGATCTGGTCCGGCTGGTGATAATGCATCACCGTGGAGCCGCATATTCCATATTCCTTTTTGTCATCCACCCGCCGTGTCAAGGCCGACAGGGCTCCAGGCTCCACCACTGTGTCGTTGTTTAACAACCACACATATGAGTAGTCGCCACGCTTGATAATATATCGCAATCCCACGTTGTTACCGCCGGCGAATCCCAAATTATCGCCGGTCTGGATCAGGATCAGTTTCCCCTCGTCCGCGTCCACCCCTCCGCCGGCCTCGGCCTGTGTCTTGTCCAGCAGCGCATAAGGGATTGGCTTCTTCACAGGGGGGGAGATAAGGCGTGTGAGTTTTGGGTTTACGCCGCTTTCATCTACCTTCAAGGCGCCATCGGCCCATGCCCGGATGTGGTCCAGGGAGCCGTCGGAGGAATCGTTATCGAGGACTACAACCTGGAATGATGGGTGCTCAAGACGGAACACGCTTTCAAGACACTCAATGGTGTCCTGCCATCCATTCCAGTTTAGGATAAGGACATAGCTTTTTTCTGTCATGTCAGGTATATAGACTAGTTCAGGACTTTCGGGTGGAAACGTGCATTTCGTCGCCAATATCCCCTTTGAATTTGAGCCAAAACCACATGATCAGCTGGTATATCAGGCCTGCCAACTTTTCCGATTTTGGCCATCGCATGATTTGGATTCCTCTGTCGTGCAAAATGTCATTGCTGCTCATATAACCGTAATTCGCGTTATTTATGGTGGTTGTTATATTAACCTCGGAAAATCCGGCTGACTTTACCAGGGCTGTAATCGAGACCGGCGAAAAGTCGTGAATATGACGGGGAGGGTCCCACCCGATCCAGGCCTTGCCGAAATAACGCGCTCCCAGGCTATTGATGTTGGGAGCGGTCATGGAAAGCAGGCCTCCGGGTTTCAGGATGCGCCTGATCTCTATCAGTGTCGCTCTGGGGTCATGGAGATGCTCTATGACATGGCTCATTATTACCACATCAAAAGAATCATCTTTATAATTCTGTTCCTTCAATGCGCCACAAC
Organism: Nitrospinota bacterium; assembly: GCA_029879765.1. Classification (GTDB taxonomy): domain Bacteria; phylum Nitrospinota_A; class UBA7883; order UBA7883; family UBA7883; genus JAOUMU01. Next base: position 10,728 of record JAOUPQ010000059.1, read on the forward strand.
TGACGTCGAGGTTTTTGGAAACGCAGTTCGCTACGGCGTTGGGGTCCTGCTCCACTCCCTGGGTTTCCCACCCCAGTTCTCGCAATAGCTCCAGCTTCCGGCCACTGCCGCAACCTATTTCCAGCAACCGGGAGCCACCAGCGGGCACTCCCATAATCTGGGCGTCGATGACCGCCCTTCTTCCCGGGTGCAAGTAGATCGCCAACCCAGCAAGCTTACGCCAGATGGAAAGATGATCCTTGAAATATCCATATTTCGCAGATAGATATCCGATGCGCATATACTGATACAATCTGACAATGCGACCGCCATAACCAAGGCCGATGTCGCTGTGGGTATAGTATGACTGGTATGCTTTGTGAATCTCTTCTTCCATGGGCAAAGGATCCACCCAGGCCAGGCCGCAGGAACTGTTGGAGCAAAGGCGGACGTTCCATAGCTGGCCTGTATCCAGAAAGCAATCCTTGATGCCTTCATGCAATATTTCGCCCGGGGATCCACACAGATAGCAGCTCGGGGATGGCGCAGCCTTGATTGCCAGGTTTATATTTCTTTCTTCCATTTGGATAAATCTCTGTTTGTTATTCGTTCAATTGTTGAGATGTCGTCGATGAATCCTGACAACAATTCCTTTTTGAACTCAGTCGAAAGCGCTCTTCTTTTTCCTTTTGCGGCTAAAATATCCTTTGAAAGGTTCCATATGCCGGTCCTTTCAATATTCAATACTTTTTTGATCTTCGCCCAAGGTTGCTTGAGACTATTCAGAAGGGTGGCGACTCCCTGGTGTCTCCATAGCCTGGATTCGTTTACGGGCGGGAAGTTGGTGCGCCCATCGTATGGCGCCCCAAGAAACTCCAGCACCTTCTTGTAGATCCCAAGGGTGTCGCTTAGGAAATCGTCGAATATCACCACCATTACCTGCTCTTTTGGGAATGTCTCCAGCAGTTTTGTGATATGCCGCCCGTTCATGCACACGTCCCGGTATTGCAGCACGGAGCTGTGCGGGCATTGGGCCGGAAGCTTGTCGTTGGAATTTCGGAGCTCCTGTTTATTCCATGCGGTCTGAAAATCCGATATGTCTTCCCAACCAGCCAATAGATATTGCCCGTGCAGGGCATATGCCATATCCAGCGGATTGCGAACCATTGTTATAATTCTGGATTCTTTGCAGAAATCCCTGATACGTATATGCGACTGGTAATCCATTAAATACAGTACCGAAGAGTCTCCCAGCAATGTGGCCTCTTCCTGGGCGTCATGGTATATACGAGAGTATTCCTCGGCAGTGTGGGTGGCCAAGGGAAGCTTGTCTTTATGGGAATAAAAATAATATGGTTCTTTGATCTCCGGCATGAAAATGGACGGATGTGTTTTAAGGTATTCATGCAGGGCTGTGGTTCCGCACTTGGGCGCCCCGGCGATAAAAAAGTTGGGGGATTTAGCTTTCATTGGCCACCCGTCTATGCATGAATGGGAAAGAATATATACCCAACTTGTTGGCCACCACAATAAACATCGTCACGTTCCAGAAGATCATAGACACAGAAAAACTGATGGCCGCCCCCGTTATGCCATAAGCGGGGATCAGGAACATGTTCAATGTCAGATCCAGCATCACGGCGCTGAAAATGACCATGGACGCGTGCCATTGCAGCCTGGTGACATTCATTATATACCCGACAGGACCGGCGAAGGCGTTTATTGCCTGGCCTGTGGCAATGATCAGGAGCGCCGTGTATCCCCTGGTGAATGATTCGCCGAATATAGAAAGCAAAAACTCACCACCGAAGATAATAACAAGGATAATCGGCATTGTAACCAGAATGATGAATAATGACATCCGGCTCACCGTCTCCTGCAGGTCATCCATCTTCCCCTCCGCCCATTGCCGGGACATGACAGGAACCGCAACGGCGTTGACTGATATTAGACCTATGGGGATGAGCGTGGCGAGTTTTGTGGCCGCAGCGAAAACCCCCAGATCCTCCTGGGGCACGGCGAACATGCCCAGCAGGATGATGTCCATTTGGGAAAGCACAACCCCAAACCCGGCGGACAGATAAATGGGCTTGGCCAGGTCTATCCATCTTCTGGTCTCTGTCATCGGTTCGCTGGCCTGACATTCGGGCGGCATGGCTTTGCTGATGAAATATGTAATCACCAGCAGCGATAGAACAATCGGCGGGATATCCAGCAAAACCAGGGTCAGCACATTAAACGTTATTCCCATGGCATAGAACCCGATGGCCAGCAGGATAACCAGCAGAAGAGGGCGGATGACCAAACCCAGGAGGTAGGCTTCTATAGACTTGCCCAGCGATTGCAGCAGGAACATGCGAAACATGAACACGGCGTAAAGAGGAAGCAGAAGCGCCGCCGCAGCGAATTCCCATCGGGCGCCATAAACCTTGTCATCCAGACTAATAGAAAAAAGGAGAATGCAGCCTGCCATTGCTGCGGAAAAAAGGGCCAAAGCCAACTGCGTATATTTGACATACCCGCGCAACAGACCCCACTGGCGACCGGCCATATACTCCCCAACCATTTTCAACGAAACAGTCTGAAGGCCTATGGTCATGGAAGAGTACGCTATGATAAGCCAGGAATAAATGTAGGAGTATAAACCGAATCCTTTTTCACCTGCGGTTCGGGCGATTATCACATTGACGGCGAAAGCCAGGCATAGTCCGGAAAGCCGGATAGCCATCATCACGGAAGACTTTTTTCCGATCATGACATCCACACCATGTGGATGGAAGCCATCATCCGACACCGCAGGGGAGAGTTGGCGCGTGCGTCTTTGCGACGTGAAGCGTCGGCTGTGAAGAGACTGAGAAGAACCATTAACGCCATTTGAATAAAGTATGACAAGGATCCTGCGAACTCCTGCCAAAGGCAATGCGCCTGGGAACAACTTCTTAACCCTGCGATTATAGCATAGAGCCGGATCTATTCGCCCCGCATGG
>JAOUPQ010000268.1 GCA_029879765.1 Nitrospinota bacterium
AACAGCGCCACCGGAGCGAGTGTCAGATGGATCCTGGTGGCGGCATGGATGCAGCTGATGGGAGTGTTGATGGAGCGCTACCTGATCGTGATTCCAGCCCAGATATTGCCCCAGGAGCTTTTGCCGGGGATGGAGATAAGCAGCGCTTTTCTGGATGGGCAGTTCGCCACTTATTGTGTGTCTGGCCTGGAATGGATGTACTCCATAGGTCTTTTCGGCGTGGTGGCCTTCACCTATGGGCTGGCCATCCGGTTGTGGCCCATGCTGCCGGAAGAGGCGTTGGCAAAGGATCCCACCTCCTGAGATTGAAATAACCGCTGACTTGTCATCAGGACAGGACTGCTTTCCTTTCCAATCTCCCTTTGGCTCAAACGCGCTGTATCCCCTCAATCCGATTCCTGGTTGTAACTTGTGGCCAGCAGTCTTATCATAAATATGACAAGCCGTAGGGGAAGGCTGTGCATTGGTATATTTGAATGGGTGGTTGACAGGAGGAAATATGCGAATGTTACACAACAAAATGAATAAGCTGGCTGTATTTCTTTCCGTTTTTCCCTTGATCTTTGTGGCCGCGTGCGGGGGATCATCCTCATCAACAGTCGACAGTGGCCCGCAGCATGATCCTGCAGTTGTTGGACAGTGGAGGGTCACCACCATAAATGGCGAGGCTCCCACTTTCCAGATCGGGATTGAATTCAAATCCTCCGGCGTCTATGCCACCAGGGATTTCGCTTCCATTGGAGGTTGTGATTCCAATGGGACATGGGAAACTGAAGGCAACGTTCTCGTCACAGTGGTCAAGGCTGTCAGTCCGGAGGGGCCAGCGTGCAATGGCAATGTGGGAAGTGTTGAAAGAAACACATATGCAATCGATTTGGACATGTTGACCCTTGTGAGCCTGGTCGATGGGAATGTATGGGTGTTCACTAGAATTTAGGGATTGCGCTTGCCTGAGGAAGAGCCCGTGAGGCGCCCTCTCACGGGTTCATACCAGACTGTCATATATCCCGGGGGCCTCTATCCTTCTGATAGTTATTTCTTGTCCAGATCGATTGGACGGAATATGTGGCAATGTCGGTCCATCCTCCATTAAACTTATCGCAAGATATCTGAAGGGGGGAAATGGCCGTACTCAAAGAAATAATCTCCGAAGAGCGGCTTCGCCTGCGCGTGGAGGAAATCTCCCATGAAATCGCCGAAGGGATGGCCCGAAAAGACTTTGTCATGGTGGGTGTGCTCAAGGGGAGCGTGGTGTTTCTGGCGGATCTGATGCGGGCGCTGCACCGAAGGGGGCTTTGCCCAACAGTGGATTTCATTACCATATCCAGCTATGGAGATTCCACCGAGTCCTCCTCCGCAGGGAAGATTATCAGCGGCTTGCATCACGATGTGGAGGGCAAGGTTGTCCTTTTGGTGGACGACATCGCGGACACGGCGCTGACCCTCAAGCAGGCCCGCGACCATATTCTGTCCATGGGGGCCACACGGGCCTTCACCTGTGTGCTGCTGGACAAGGCGGGGCGTCGCAAGGTGGAGTTCGAGCCGGACTTCCGTGGCTTTGCCATAGAAAATGTATTTGTGGTGGGATACGGGCTGGACGCCGCCCACCGCCACCGTTGCCTCCCCTATGTGGCCCGGCTGGAGGATGAGTAGGGGGATGTGGGATTTTGAAGGCGAGCTACGAGGAAACCTGAATATACATCCACTTTGTGCTATCTTGTATATAGAACAAGGTGGCGAATATGCTTGCGGAATGGAACAACAGCTTCAGCGTTGGTATCTCTATTATCGACAACCAGCACAAAACCCTCTTCGGATTGATCAACAAACTCAACGATGGAATCCAGGAGCATAAAAGCCGGGAAGGTTTGGGGGAGATTCTAAAAGAAACCATTGACTACGCTTCCGAGCATTTTAAGACGGAAGAGGATCTTATGCGCGAGCATAGATTTCCCGATTTGCAAAGACATAAAGCCGAGCATGACGCCATGGTGGAAAAGCTGGCCGGATTCAGGGAAAGATATAACAGGGGCGAAACCGATTTTTCCGTGGATCTGCTTATGGAACTAATCGACTGGCTCCACAGCCATATGGGCGCCACCGACTCTGACCTGAAGCCATACATGAACGCCCGAGGGATCTTCTAGCCAACCTCTTTTCCGGGCCATCATGGGCCATCGCCGGAGCAGTGGTTTCCCGGCCCTAGGCCCGAAGCGCAGCTGTGACGTGTTCCATGACGATTTTGAAAGTCTCCTTTGGCAGCAGCTTCGGTTTGCTTTTCAAAAAGTCCTCCGCGCTCTGCTTGATCCTCCGGAACAGCGGGGTGTCCTCCTTGGCGCCAAAACGCCCCAGGCTGCGCACCGCCAGTTGCAGAAGTTGCAGGATTGACTTCACCTCCTCCTGGCTCCTGGCGTTTTCGTATGGGTGGGAATGGGGGTCGCCATACTCCCGGACGGCGGACCTTATGATTCTCCTGCCGGTGACTCCCCCCGAAAGGGAAAGAAGAATATATATCTCCCGCTCCATGGAAACGAGAAAGCGAAGCGACATCCTGTCCACATCGTCAGATTCACTGCCAATGCACGCCACCAGTTCCTCATGGATAGTGCGCATTTTCCGCAAGAACCGGTCCTGCTCCCTTTCGATAAAATCGGCGATGAACCCGGCCATCTCTTCGCTGATCCCCGCCCGGGCCAACAGGACCTCTTCCGGTGTGCGCTCTATCCTGTTGCCCAGTTCCTTGTTGTATTTCCGCATCAGCACATTGGCCAGCATCAGCCCGTTCCGTTCGGAGTAATCCAGCATCTCGGGGAAAGTGATGAAATCGGAGAGGATGACGTCCAGCGCCATGTCCGGCCTTTTCATTTTTGAAATCAGCAGTTGCAGGGAATCGAGCAAAGCCACCCTGTCTTCCCTGGCGTTGATATCCTTCAGAAATCCCCAAAGAAGCTGGAACATTTTCTTTTCATGCTTGGCGAAAAAGGGGATGTTCTTTTCGAATACACCTCTGGAGAAGTGGCCCCCGGCCTTGAAGCATTTCTGCAAAAGCTCAATGGTCTGGGTCGCTTCGCTGGCGTCGATCCCCAGATCGTGGGCCAGCGCGTCCACATCTTTTTTGTCGAACTCCACAGTTTCGTAAAGGATCTTGTGGATCTTTTCATTGGTTTCGGAGCGTTGCTTGAAAAAAGCTATGACCCGCAAAAGATCCCTTTGCAGAGGGGCCGCCTCTTCCATTTCCCCGGCCATGCTGGTCAGCACTCCATCGTCTATGGATATGCTGTCCATCAGGTAATCCGGCGCCTGGTCCAGTTTTTCCCTTATCCTGGTCAGGGCTTCCTTCATAACGGCGGGAGTCCTGGTTTTCTTGATCAATTGATCCACGTCATACACGCTTTCGACCATTTCCATGGAACTGACATCGCGGTAGTCTCGCAAGAATAGGCAGTCCATGGTTCTGGCGGCCTTCAATGGATTGCCGCCATAAAGGTGGGCCACTTCCCGGAGCAGCTGAGCGCTTTGTGGGTGGGGGAGGGCGCCGTCCATCTTTCCGGCCAGCATCCGGCGGGGATTGTTCACTTCCACCGATGGTCTTTTCAATCTTTCACGAAGTTTCGGATCCAGGAATATGGCGTCGTAGACCGAGGGGGTTCTGGCCAGGATCGATCCTGCCGGCGCGGCTTTCATCATCGAGGCCACCTTTTCCACCAGGGGGCGCATCGCACCTGCCTTGACGTTATTGATGGCCGCCAACATGGTCAGGTTCGGGTCCGGCCTGCCGAATTCGTTGAGCACCAGAAAATCCGATCCCTTGTCCTGGCTTAGGGAAGAAGATGTCAGGCGGAAGAATTTTATCAGGGACTTTAGCGCCGATCGCATGAGATACAGGTTCTGCTGGCTGGCGTCGTGGAAGGTGGTGGCCACCATGTATATTCCCAGGGGCGGTATGGAGTTGAAAGAAAGCCCCAGCTTTTCGCCCAATCGATACGCCTCGTTTTTTTCTATGGAAACCAGCTTCTTCAGAGTGGAGACATCGAGGAGGGTGCGCC
>JAOUPQ010000269.1 GCA_029879765.1 Nitrospinota bacterium
GGATATCCACACAAAAGGCATGAAGCTGGTGGGTTGCGCCGAGATGGGCCGGTTGCTGGCGGAGAGGATCGAATGAACTCCGACAGCAAGAAGCAATACGTAGTGGCAGTAGTGGGCGCCACCGGCGCCGAGGGAAACGTTTATAATCTCTGTGAGCAAGTGATGGTGTTATGAACTCCGACAGCAAGAAGCAATACGTAGTGGCAGTAGTGGGCGCCACCGGCGCCGTGGGGGAGGAGATGATAAAGACCCTCGCCCAGCGATCATTTCCGGTCAAGGCCCTGGTTCCCCTGGCCTCCAGCCGGTCCGCCGGCAGCAGTGTGGAATTCGGAGGCAAGGACTGGAGAGTGTCGCAGCTGACCGAGAACTCTTTTGCAGGGGTCGATATAGCCCTGTTTTCCGCCGGGGCCACTCGCAGCCTGGAGTTCGCCCCGGCCGCCGTTCGCGCAGGCGCCGTGGTGGTGGACAACTCCAGCGCCTTCCGTATGGATCCGACCGTGCCGCTGGTGGTTCCGGAGGTGAATCCCCACGCCATCGCCCGGCACAAGGGGATCATAGCCAACCCGAATTGCTCCACCATCCAGATGGTGGTGGCGTTAAAGCCCCTGCACGACGAAGCGGGGATCAAGCGAATCGTGGTTAGCACATATCAGTCCGTTTCCGGCGCGGGGAAATCCGCCATCGAGGAGTTGGCCAAACAGACCACCGCCCTGATGAGCATGCAGGAGGTGGAGCCGAAGAAGTTTCAATGGCAGATAGCATTCAACTGCATCCCGCAGATAGACTCTTTTTTGGAGAACGGCTATACCAAGGAAGAGGAGAAGATGGTGAACGAGACGAAAAAGATCATGGAGGACGACTCCATAAAGGTTTGCGCCACCACTGTCCGGGTGCCGGTATTCTTTTCCCATGGGGAGAGCGTGAACCTGGAGTTCGCCAGGCCGATATCGCCAGATCGCGCCAGGGAAATACTGGCCAGGGCGCCAGGCGTGGAAGTAGTGGACGATCCGGCCCATGGGTTGTATCCCATGGCCATAACCGCCGCCGGCAAGGACGCCTCCTTCGTGGGGCGCATCCGGGCCGACAGGACAGTGGAACACGGCCTGAACATGTGGATCGTCTCCGACAACATCCGCAAAGGCGCCGCGTTGAACGCCGTGCAGATAGCGGAGAAATTGATAGTGTAGTTTCCGCCCACCCACGATTTGGGAACCTGCCCCGGGGCAGGTATGATATACTTGAATGGGCTTATTACTCCTTCAGGATGGAGGGCATGATCATGCAGAACGCTCCGTATATCGTGGAAGTTGAAGAAGGGAAGACCTATCGTTGGTGCGCCTGCGGGCATAGCAAGGCCCAACCCTACTGCGACGGGACCCACAAAAGCACAGCGATGACACCTCTGTCTTTCACCGCGGACAAAACCGGCCCCAAGGCTCTGTGCGGCTGCAGGAAGTCAGGAAGAAAACCTTTTTGCGACGGCACCCATAATTTGTGATCCTCGTATGTGTCTGTGTCGACAAGCGATACAGACATCAGCGCAAAGAAGACGAATTTCGACAGGTAGGAGTTTTACCTGAAAGGGATTTTTCACACAAGCCGAGAGCCATTGGCCGGGAAAGGTCGATGCCGTATGGGGGCGTGGGAACGCCCCCGTATAAAAACAGGGTCATCGCGGGAAGTTTTGGCGGTCAATCCTTCTTCATGATATCGAATACGATATTTTCTTTTTCCACATTGGGCAATCGACCGCTGAGCAGCGCCAGGTCCCGTTCACGTTTATCAGCCGCCATAAGCTGAAAGGTTTCCTGGGCCGGGTCCACCTGGACATGCAAAGACCCGGCGTATACGGCCTTGCCCCCCACCGCTTTGAACCTGAAGGAAATCGGGTCTCTTGTTTCCAGCGGCCTGGAGAATTTGCCCTGGTCGCGCTCCGCCACCCAATGGAAGATCTCATACTCCCCCTCCTCCAACTCCCAGCAAAGAAGGCGACCTTCCATCTGGTCATAATAGTCTTTTTTCACCGCGCCCCCGACAAACCAGACATCCTCCGCTTCCCCCGGATTGGCCCCAACAGGACGGACCCGGACATAAGCCCGCCACCCATCCGGATGGCCACTTTGAGTCAGGGCAAGAATAACCAGCCCCTTTGTGCCTTCCTTCAGGGTATATCTGGGGGAAACATTTTTGGCCATGCACCCGAAAGAGAAGGCCAAGGAAAGGGTGGCCATAAAAAGGCCAGGGTGAACTCTACTCATACAACCTCAATATAATATTTTATGCCTGAATCGGACTTTGGAAATTGCTGTTTTTGGAAAATAGAGGAAGATAATAGCGCGACAATGAAAAATGCGAAAGGAAAAGTTTACCCCAATATTATGACCCCGCGCTCAGGCCGCAGAGGGCGCCCAGCCAGATTTGCGCCACGAAAAACCCTGACGATTGAAGGGCTACTTCTTTCTGCTCCCTGAGTCCTGATCGCTATATAACCGGATTAATGCATAGGAGGATCAATCTTTACTATGCGGTCATTTTCAAACTGGACTTTGACTGTTTCACGTTTTCCGATCCAGTATATCCAGATGTTTTTGAACAGAGCAGAAGTCCTATGGCTTGGGGGAACGCCATACGCCATCACCGCAGCGTCCTTGCTCATCCCTACTTCCAGCTTACCGGCCAGAATATTTTTTCTTTCCAATTCATTAAACTGGCCTAATTTCTTCATCGGATCCGTGCCGGAAAAATAATAATTCGCCCATTGACTCATGTTGTATGAGGGATTATGTTTTCGCGCGTGGATAATCCTGAATTTTCCCTTTCCTTCAAACAATGTGAAGACCGTATCTTGTCTTCCAATCTTCACATTGACCATTGTTCCTATCGGAATAATCTTTCCCGAGTGATAATTTGTGGTCAGGATTTTGCCAGGATGGGTATACCAGATATTGGCGGACACATACATATGCAGCCATCCTTTCACCGTCTGCCCAGGTAAAAAGCCTGCGGGCATATTTGTCGATTCTGACTCCGCCCTCGGCTTTATCGTCGGTTCGGCCGTGTCCATTTTTTCATCGACAGGAGACGTATCCTCCTCCATTTCGTCAGCGCTGGCATCCTCTTCTTCATCAATTCCAGGTTCAGGCGCAGGTGCAGGAGCTTTGGCAACCTGGGTTGGCGGGGCATTTTCTTTTGTATTTACAGTTTCCACCGAAGTGAACACAATCACGGCGCCGGTTATATGGGTCCTTTCCTCCACTATGTTGATTATCGCCTCACCCCCCAGGGCGGCGGCCTGTTCCTTTAGCTCATTTTCCACAGCTTCCCTGGGTTTTTGCAGGTCGTCCAGGAATGTTTTCTTCACAGAGATCACACCGATGATTTTGTGTTTTTCCGTGGGGTTAATATGAAGAATTTGCACATCCGCAGGCATTGTGGGAGTGAGCTTTATTTTGTCCGCGCTCCCCGCGTCAGTGGAATAGCCGAGACAGAGAATGGGCAACAGAAGAAAAGTAAATGATTTTTCAATCAGGTTGAGTGGGAATGTTGAATTCTTCATATAAGCTCCAGTCTGGATGAATACAGATGATACATGTTCAAAAAAGGCGTTGTGCTTTAGAAACATAACGCATGTGAATCCCCAAAAAAACACAAGCATATCTTTAATACTCTGATGCCATATTAATATCGAATCATCAGGTTGTAAAGATCATATTTCAATTATTGATACTCCTCCCATTAATTGAAACAATCGCCCGGCCAGGCTCCACAGCTTGATATTTTCTCCGTCAGGCGATATCATTGGCAGGTAGATTCTCGGGGAATTGAATTTTTCATAACTGGCAATGTCACAGAGGTAGCCCATGAAAAACAAACCAATCGTATTGGCGATTATCAGCACAGGCTGGCTGGCGTTTTCCGTCGGAGCCGCTGATTCGACAATTATGGATAGTGGCGCCAGAGACTCGGCAAGATACTCCCACACGAAAACCATCACCAAAGAGTCCTTCATCGCGTCAAACCGATGGGATACAGGATCCAGCC
>JAOUPQ010000270.1 GCA_029879765.1 Nitrospinota bacterium
GTGGTCTCCATAGCCGCCGGGGTCACCACCGCCAATCTGGAATCGTGGCTGGGCAGCGGCGCAAAAGTGGTCCGCGCCATGCCGAACATGGCCGCCACAGTGATGGAGTCCGCCACGGCGGTGTGCCGGGGCAAGGCCGCTGGGGACGGGGAGATGGCCTTGGCGCTGGCGGTTCTGGGGAGCGTGGGCGGAGGCGTGGAAGTGGACGAGACGATGATGGACGCGGTGACCGGGCTTTCCGGCTCCGGCCCGGCGTATGTGTTCATGTTCCTGGAGGGGTTGATAGACGCGGGGGTGCGATGCGGCCTCCCTCGGGACACGGCGGCCTATCTGGCGCGGCAGACCCTGTATGGCTCCGCTCTTCTGGCCATGGAATCGGGGGAGCACCCCTCGTTGCTCAAGGAGAGGATCACCTCCCCTGGCGGAACCACCATGGCCGCGCTGGCCGCGCTGGAGGAGGATGGATTCCGCGGCTCAATAATCAACGCGGTGACGGCGGCCATGGAACGCAGCCGCGAACTGGGGGAAAAATGAATTCAGGAAACAGGGGTAGATAAAGAAGATGTTTGTGCTGGGAAACTTTTTTGTCGCTTTGGGATACGTTATTCAGGCGGTGTTGACCATTTATATGTGGATAATTATCGCCAGGGTGGTGATATCGTGGGTGAATGCGGATCCTTACAACCAGATCGTGATGATTATCAGAGGCGCCACCGATCCGGTGTTATTCCCCATTCAGAGGCGGTTGCCCCCCATGGGCGGGCTCGACTTATCCCCGATAGTGGTGTTGCTGGTGATCTTGTTCCTGCAAGTTTTTCTCGGCAATAGCCTGATCCAGATCGGATATTCCTTAGGCGCCAAATGAATGTCCCAACCAGTATGGCGCAAACGTCCGGCTGCCTAGCGCCAGGCAAGAGGGGCGAAGGAGTGGTGGTGACCGTGAAGGTGACACCCCGCGCTTCCATCAGCCGCGTGGAAAAGGTCGCCAATGCCGCGCTGAAAGTGCGGCTGGCGGCGCCGCCGGTGGATGGGGCGGCCAATGCGGAGCTTGTCAAAACCATGGCCTCGTTTTTCGGGGTGGCCAAATCCGCCGTGGTCATATCGTCGGGCGAGTCTTCCAGGACAAAGCGGGTGTCGATCCGCAATGTGACCCTGGAGGAAGCGATCGCCCGCCTCGCCTTGCTTTCCTGAATCGGGAGGCTGCCAGGTGAATCCGGGACAGGGGAAATGACCGCCATCGGATTTGACCTGCGCGGGCTGCAGGATGGATTCAAGGCCCACAAGAAACGGGGAATCGGGGTCTATATCAGGAACCTGGCGGCCAGGGCTCATCTGGCGCCGCCGGAGTTGTCCCTGCATGGGTTCTATGACCCAGGGCTGGAGGCCGAAGAGCCAGTGGCGATGGGGGCGGAGGCTTATGACATCCGCTACATCTCCCCATTGCGGCCGATATTGCGCCAGTATGTGTGGCAGCATTTCCTGTTCCGCCCTGTGATCAAAGCCGCCGCCAGGAAAAACAGGCTGGACGCCTTCTTCTTCCCCGCCCATCTGGACGCTCCTGCGGGGGTGGGGATCCCATATGCTGTGAAAGCCCACGACATGATCCAGGCCGCCCTGGGGGAGATGCACTCCTCGCTGAAGCACCGGGCCCATGTGATGAAACAGATCTCCGCCCTGAAAGGCGCCCGGGTGATCATCGCCAATTCCCATCACACGAAAGGCGATGTGGTGAAATACGCGGGGGTGGATCCGAAAAAGATAGTGGTGGCCCACCTGGGGGTGGATCCGGAGTTCACCCCCCACGCCGAGGCGGACCTGAGCCGCTTTGACCTGCCGGAAAAATTCGTCTTCAACGTGGGGGGGATCGATCCGCGAAAGAATATCGACCTGCTTTTCACCGCCTTTTCCCGGCTGATGGACAAGGATCCGGACTATCACCTGGTGATGACCGGGGCCATGGAGGGGGATCCACAGTTCCAGAGCTTCAACGCCGAGATGAAGAGCAGGTCGCTCCAGTCCCGGGTGCGGGCGCTGGGGTATGTGACCCAGAAGGAGCTGGCGGCCCTGTACGCCAGGGCGAATGTGTTTTTCTATCCGTCCTTGTACGAGGGGTTCGGATTGCCGGTGCTGGAGGCGATGGCCTGTGGAGCGCCGGTGATCACCACCAATCGCTCCTCCATCCCGGAGGTGGCGGGGGACGCGGCCATTACCCTGGATCCGGACATGCCGGAGCTTTTCACCGAAGCGCTGCTGCGGCTGGCGGGGAATGATGATGAACGGGCGAGGCTGCGGGAGCTGGGTCCCAGGAGGGCTGCGACCTTCTCCTGGGACACGCACGCGAAGACGGTGTGGCAGACTTTGGCCACAGCTTTTTGATTTGCGGTCAGGCGGCGCCTTCTTCGCTCTTTCTCTCCTCTTTCTCCACCTCTTTCCAGCTGTCATGAATCTTGGAGATCAGGCCAGAATCGTACATCTCCACCCATGCCTTGACTATGGATGGATCGAAATGCTCGCCTGAGGATTTGATTATCTCCTCCACAGCCTCCTCCATGCTCCATGCTCTTTTGTATGGTCGTTTGGAAGTCAGCGAGTCGAACACATCCGCCACCGCCACGATCCTGGCCGCCAGCGGGATGCTGGCGCCGGACAGGCCGTCCGGATAGCCGGTTCCATTCCATTTTTCATGGTGGCCCCGGGCGATGACTCGGGCCACGGCGAAGAAGGGGCGCTCCCGCAGGATTTTCTCCCCATGGATGGTGTGGGTTTTCATGATTTCAAACTCCTGCCCGGTGAGCTTCCCCTTTTTCTTCAGGATATGGTCCGGGATAGCGATCTTTCCCACGTCATGCATGATGGAGGAGTATCCGATTTCATCCGCCTCCGCGGCTCTCATCCCCAGTTTCAGCGCCAGGGCGTGGCTGTAGCTCTGGATCCTGTGGATGTGGACGGCGGTGTCGGTATCCTTGGCTTCCGCCGCCGTGGCCAGGCTGAAGATAGCGTCCATGTTGGCGGCCTTAAGCTCCATGGTGCGCTGCTGGACCCTGCTTTCCAGGGTTTCGTTGAACCGGGCCAGGGTGATGTTGGCCTCCTTGAGGTCTTCATACAGGGACTTGACGCGCAGATGGCTGTGGATTCGGGCCAAAAACTCCTCGGTGCCGAAAGGCTTGACGATATAGTCGTCCGCGCCCAGGTTCAGAAAAAGTTTGATCCCCTCTTTTTCAGAGATGGTGGTGGAGACGATGATGGGGATGAACTGGAAACGCTGATCGTTCCTGATCTTTTCTATCAGCATTCTGCCGTTCATGTTGGGCATGTTGATGTCGGTCACCACCATGTCCAGTTCGTTGTACCGCCTCTCCAGCATGTTCCATCCCTCCTGGCCGTCGATGGCTTCCAGCACAGTGTGCCCCACCTTTTCCAGCAGGTGGCGGGTGATGGCCCGCATGGTGGAGGAGTCGTCCACCACCAGTATGCGACGGCCGGAGCGGCTGGACTGGCTTTCGGCGCCGAAGGATTTTTTTATCAACTCCGCCGCCATGGTGGCTTGCAGGGGTTTGGACAACACTTGCCGGGCGCCGCGGCTTATGCAAAGCTCTTTTTGTATCGGGTCCTCAATGCCTGTGACGACGAAAAAAGGGATATCTTTCGTCTTGTCGGAGGAGTGGATCTGGTTGATCAGCTCCATCCCGTCGATATCATCGAGCGCCAGATCCACGGTGATAAGATCCGGCGCCAGGGTGGTGGCCATTTCCAGCCCCAGCTTGCCGCTGTTGGCGACGGAGACCGTGCATCCCATGGATTGGAACGCGTCCTCCAGCGTCATGCAGGAGACATGGTGGCTGTCCACCACTAGTATATGTAGCCCCGCCATGGAGGCTGTAGCGTCAGGCATTTTAAATAAGAACCAAGGAATTAAAGCTCAATTCATACAGGCCATGATATCATTTTATCCCATGAGAATATTGGATATTTACATATTTCAGGAACAGCTGAAAATATTTCTGATT
>JAOUPQ010000060.1 GCA_029879765.1 Nitrospinota bacterium
TTGAACCGGCCCGTCCCTTTTTCTATCCTCTTTTTGATCAGCTGCTCCAGGTTGTCCTCTGTCCGCTGGAACGAGCCACCCAGGACGAACAGGATGTTCTCGGTGGAGATGGAGCTTTTCCTTTTCTGTTTGGCGCCCCCCATGCTCCTTTGCTGGTCCATGATGTCCTGGATCTGGGAGGCGGGGCTCATGGGGTCCTCCACGGAGATATGCTTGCGCTCTATAAGCTTGAGTACCGAGCGCTGGAATCCTTCCCGGGAAATGTCGTGGCCGATGACTTTGCCATCCTTGGCCTTTTTGTCTATCTCGTCGATGAAGATCAATCCTCCATTGGCTTCGATAAACTCCGCCTTCTCGATCTTCGATTCGCCGGGGGCGATCTGGATCAACTCCCGCACCATGTCGTCGGCGCTTTTCCCCACATAGCCCGCCTCCGTGTAGTCGGTGGAATCTATGATCAGGGTGGGGACTTCCAGAAGGTCGC
Organism: Nitrospinota bacterium; assembly: GCA_029879765.1. GTDB lineage: Bacteria > Nitrospinota_A > UBA7883 > UBA7883 > UBA7883 > JAOUMU01. The sequence continues at coordinate 485 of JAOUPQ010000060.1, forward strand.
CCAGGATTTCGGCGCAATATGTCTTCCCGGAGCCGGAAGGCCCGGCGATGATGGTGTTCTTTTTGCGGAACCGCTTCACCTGGGACTGCTCGGCCATCCCCTGGCCGATGGCCCGGACAATGGCGAAGTGATAGGCCGCCGCCACCGACAGGCGCTTTTTGTAATCCTCCTGGCCGATGACGTATTTGTCCAGATGGTTCTTTATCTCCCCCGGAGTGTGCAGGCGGATCTTCGGGATATGGGCGATATGATCCTTCGGCAGACCCAGCTGGGAGGAGAGGGCTTGTTTGAAGCTTTCTTCCGAGGATTGCTTGGCGTTCAGGTACGCCCGGATGGCCTCCTCCTGGTTGCACCCGTATTCCTGCTGGATACGCTCGATTTCCTCTTTTGGCGCCGCCACATGGGTGGGGTCTATTTTCATATTCTGGTTCCGTTTCTCATGTCAATAAACCGGAGGAAGTTTTTTGCCAAAAATCATCCGGAATACGAGTATAAATGGAAGAGCGCCAGATGGCAACTGGACGGGCCAAATGAATTGGCGTAATGTATGGTTTGTGGCGAGGGAGGATGGCAGAGGAGTTATGGCGATGAAATGGAGTGATCTGACCACACTGATAGTGGCGTTGATCCTGGGTGGCGTGTTTTGCCCCGGCTTTGCCCAGGCGGGGCAGGGCGCCGTGGTGGTCACCGTCTCCCCCTTTGCCCAGATCGCCAGTCGACTGGCAGGCCCCGGGGCGCAGACTCATGTCATTATAAAACCAGGACAAAGCCCCCACAGCTATGAGGCCACCCCTGGAGTTCTGAAGCGGATTGCGTCGGCCGATCTGGTGGTGATGGCAGGGCTGGGCCTGGACAATTGGACTTTGAAAATGGCTCTGGCCGCTGGGAAGTCACCGGAGGATGTGGTGGATTGCTCCGAGGCGATCGATGCGGAAAGGCTTTTAGGCTTTGATCTTGGAGACCATGACCACGGGAGCATGCATGGGGATCATGACCATGGCGGGGCGAACCCGCACTACTGGCTCGATCCCACCATGATGGTTCTGGCGGCCAGGCGTATTGCGGCCAGACTCGCCGAAAAATATCCCCCGGAGGAAAAAGCGGCCGTGGCGCGAAGACTGGAAGATCTGGAGCGGGACCTGATGGCGCTGGACGAGGAAATAGGAAGAAAGCTCTCCGGCGTAAAAGGAGGGTTCGTGGCTCTCCATGGAGCCTGGGGATATTTCGCCCGGCGATATGGGCTGGACCAGGTGGGGGTCATCGAGGCTTCTCCGGGGAAGGCCGCTTCCGCCAGGAAGATGGCGGATCTGGCGAACAGGATGAAGAAACAGGGCGCCACCGCCGTGATCACCGAACCGCAGTTAAATCCCCGGCTGGCCCAGGTGCTGGCCGCCGAGTCCGGGGCGCGGGTGGTGATGGCCGATCCGATAGGTGGTGTTCCCGGCAGGGATGGGTATTTTGAGATGATGCGGTTCAACGCCGAGGCTTTCGCAAAAGCGCTGGCGAAGTGAATTTTTGAATCATATCCGTCATATAAAAGCAGGAGCGCGAAGTTGTGGCTCTTGCTATTGGCTCGGTAGTGTGCAAAATGTTTTGTATTGCGGATGATCCGGGAACCTGAATCACTGGAGGAGAGATATGAAAGGCCCACTGCTTAAAACAGAGAAGAACGACGCGTTTTCCCGCAGGGATTTTCTTTGGGCGGCGTCGGCGGCGTCGGCATACGTCATCACCGGCTGCGCCACCAACCCGGTTACCGGACAGAGCCAGCTTATGCTCATGGATCGCAAGGACGAGATCGATATAGACCGGAAGCACGCGCCGCACCAGATATCCTCCGATTACGGCCCTTCCAGCGATCCCGTGATGGCGGCCTATATCTCCCAGGTGGGGAAGGATTTGTCCCAGCTGAGCCATCGGCCGGATATGCCATACAGCTATCGGGTGGTGGACGCCACATATGTGAACGCATACGCCTTCCCTGGTGGAACCATCGCCACCACCCGCGGGATCATGGCTTCGCTGGACAACGAGGCGGCGCTGGCGGCGCTGCTGGGCCATGAGATCGGCCATGTGAACGCCCGGCACACCGCCTCGCGCATGTCCAAGGCTTTGCTGACGCAGCTTGCGGTGGTGGGGCTGGTGGTGGCGGCTTCGGCCAGCGATGAGAAGCTGGCGCCGCTGGCGGCGGGGCTGGGCGCCCTGGGGGCCGGGGCGTTGCTGGCCAAATACAGCCGAAACGACGAGCGCCAGGCGGATTCGCTGGGGATGGAGTATATGGTGAAGGCCGGTTATAACCCGGAGGGGATGGTGTCCCTGATGGATCTTCTGCGCGGTATGAGCAAGAAAAAGCCAGGGGCGCTGGATATGATGTTCTCCACCCACCCCATGAGCGACGAGCGATACAGCACCGCCGTGAACCAGGTGGATTCCCAATATCCGGACGCCAAGTCGCTGAAGCTGGGAAGGGAGCGGCATATGGACTCCATCGCCGGGTTGCGCAAGATCCAACCTGCCATCGACCTGATGCAGCAGGGGGAGGCAGCGATGACAAAGAAGGCGTATAAGGCGGCGGAAGGGCAATTCGCCGAGGCGTTGAAAAAAGCGCCGGAGGATTATGCCGGACTCTTGATGATGGCCAAGTGCCAGCTTGCCCAGCAAAAGCCGAAAAGCGCGCGCAACTTCGCCAAGCGGGCCCATCAGGTGAAGCCTTCCGAGCCGCAGTCGGACCATGTGCTGGGGATGGCCAGCCTGAACGTCAAGGATTATCGATCCGCCTACGACTCCTTCGTGAATTATGAAAGGTCGCTGCCGGGAAACCCCAACACCGTTTTCATGAAAGGGCTTGCCGCCGAAGGGATGGGGGACAAGCGCCGGGCCGCGAGGGAATATCTTATATATGCTGATGTCGATAAAAGCAGCAAGCAGGGGCAATACGCGGTCAGCCGCCTGAAGCAATGGGGTTATCTGAAACAGCCCCGGCAGGGAGCCCGCTAGTCCTGGGGATTCGGGAAGCTGGGCCCGAAGGAGCGCTGGTTGGACATCTCCTGCAGCTTGATGTTGATTTTTGCCAGCTCGGTGTGGACCTCTGGCGAGAGCATCCTGCCGCCGGAGGAGATGAGCAGCGAGGCGATGGAGATTCCCAGACCGGCGAACATGACGAGCAGCACGATGGCCGTTCCCAGGGCGAAAGGCTCGTTGATGGAGAGGGTTTGCTTGTCTATCTTTATCTGGGCCCCCGCCATCGCTTTGGAGATCTTGACGACAAAGGGGTGCTTGGCCGGCTCGTCGTACACCGCCAGCAACTCCACTCCCAGATAGAACAGCACCGCCAGGCCCGCCGCGATGAGGGCAAAGCCCACCGCCACCACGGGAGTTCTTTCGCCAAAGGATTGGTTTTCCCTGCCTGGGCGTGTGGTCATATCCATGCCAATCTCCGATTGTATGATTTGAGGGGCATTATACCTCAGACAGGGAAACGCCGCCATAAACGATCCATGGCGGACGGCCAGGGCAGTGGATAACTATCGGATAAGGTAGTCCCTGGCGGCCTTGGCCATCAGCAGGGCCAGGGGGGTGCCGTGCATCAGCAGGTCGAATATGTCTATCGGTTTGGCGAGGGTTCCGTTCTTGAGCATGATCAGCTTTTCCACCAGGTGCGGCTGGGGGGCGAAGGGGAGCAGGGCCAGCAGTATGGCTATGGGCGCCAGTGTGGCGTATGGGAAATAATCGAGAGCAAGGTTAATTTTGTCGGTCATTAATCAAATCCGTGTTTTAAAAGTATCATGGTTAGATGAGTTTTTGACGCGGGAGATTCAGCCAATTATCTATTCAGCTATTAAAGGAGGAGCGTGGAAGGCAAAAAGGGCCCAGCGTTTTTATGGGACAAGTCCAACATCTGGGGAGTGATGGCCTGGCGCTCGTTCGCCTCCATGGGGGTGGATATCCACCTGTTGACGGCGGAAGAAATCAGACGGGGGGCGCTGGATGGCCACAGCCTGTTGTTTGTTCCTGGCGGGTGGGCTGCGGAAAAAAAGGAAGCGCTGGGCGATGAAGGCGTCGGGGCCATCTGCGACTTCGTGGCGCGGGGTGGGGCGTATCTGGGAGTATGTGGCGGCGCGGGGCTGGGGCTGGAGGAGCCGGACGGGCTGGGGTTGGCTCCGGTGGGCCGGGGGAAAGGATTGCCCAACTTTTCCGGGCCGATCCGGACGATCTGGAAGAGCCATCCAGATATGGACTGGACCCCTGGACAGATCGTGGCGCCGGTGTGGTGGCCTGGGAACTTCCATATAAAAAACCGGGGACAGGTCCGGGTGTTGGCGGAATATGGGGCGCCGGAGCCAGGCTTCATGGTGGCGGACCTGGTGGCGGAGGATGTGCGGCGCCATGGCGGCTTTGGGGAATGGGAGAAGGAATATGGAATCGAGCTGGATCCCGGGCGGCTGCAGGGAGCGCCATGCGTAGTGGAGGCGGATTTTGGGCAGGGGAGGGTGGCGCTGAGCTATCTGCATCTGGAAACGCCGGGATTTGAAGAGGCGAGACGGGCGCTTCTTGCCCTGATGGAATCCATGGCCGGTCCCTTGCCTTCGGCAGCGGTTCCATCGACTCCCGATGAATGCGCCACGGGCAATATGGCGATGGGCCTGCTGGATTTGGTGGAGGATTTTAACCAGTTCGGCCAGAGCAACTTTTTGTGGACCAGGCGCAACGAGTGGCTGATCCGTTGGCGCAGGGGAATCCGGGGGATCGAATACTGCGCCCTGATGGAGCTGGCCCGGGAGGTGGCGTATGGGAGTGACAACGACATTCCCGGCAAGTATGTTGAAAGGTTGGCCGGTTTTTTCGGGAAGGCGAAAAAGCTGTTGATGGCAGAAAGGATGGTCATGGCGCAAGGATCCCTGGAGCTGTATAAATGCGTGGATAGCAGGCTTGGGGCCATGCGCGGGGAGCTGTTTGGGAATAAAAGGCGTCCGGGAGGGGAATATGTTGAAATATTGAGCGAAACCGAAGCTCTCCTGCTCCCATTATTGAAGAAGGGAGGACGAAAATAAATCCTCCTCCCCGTTCCGCAATTCAATGCGACGATATCGCGGGCGATCAACTCCGCCGGATTACATGGCTAGGGTGTATACCACAAACCCGAGGGTGATTGCCAAACCGACCACGCTGATCAGGAGCCATGTGATGCCGACCATAAATGGCACGAATTCAACAGTGTTCAGTTTGTCAGCGGAATCCACAAAATGAGACCTGGTCATGGCGCTTCTCCTTATGTTGTCTCTTATATGCAATATTGGTCATCGGAAAGAAAAAAGAAAGCCCCAGAGAATAATATCCGCAGATTTCGCTGAAATCGGACCTGTGGAAAAAGTTCATTTACCGGACATTTGACCTTAAATGAGACAGTATCGGCCCAATTTTTTTTTCCTTTTTCCGATTAGAATGTGTTCAAATATTCCATAGATGCTGGTGGCGGGTTTGGGGAAGCCAATCATATCCTGGAGGGTGGCTTGCCCGGCATTACACTTGAAAATTCCCAAACGTGTTCGTTGACCTCCAAAAGTTAATAGGTCTGACTCAAATTGCAAAGCGCCCTGTATGTTACGACGTAGAATAGCCATGCTGGTTGGAGGCCTGGTGTTGCTCACCCTGTCTTCAAGCTTCATCTTCTATTTCACCATCCAGAACAGCGAATCCAGGTTCCATCGCCTTGTGCAGGTGGAGGAGCCTTTCGAGATTGAGATCCTGGAATCGAAAACCAAACTGGAGGAGGTGTACAGCCACGTTCTGGAGTTTTCCCGATGGCAAAATATACAGGTTCACGACCAATGGGTCCAATCCTCCACCATCCTCCAGGACAAGCTGGAAAAGATCGGCGCCAGCGAGCCTGCGGCGGAATTCTCATTCATCATCGATGAAATCCTGAAGAAATTCAAGGTGTACAAAAGCGCTTCGGAACAGATCGTAGACTTGTCCAAGCATCAATACGAGGATCTGGAGGAGCTTAGCTCCAGGATCAGCAGGATAGACGGATTGCTGGGCCAGGAGATCGAAATTGTGAAATCCTCGCCTTTGGCGCTGGATCCTCTGCTCAAAATGAAAGCCAGCATAGACAAGACTTTCATCTCCATAGAAGCCTATCTGGCCACCCGGGAGCCCAGATTGCGCACCGCCGCCTCGGAAGCTTTGGCAGGCTTCACCCGGCATATGGCGGAGATGAAGGAGCGCGACCTGCCCCGGGCCAGCCTTGATTTGCTGAAAAAGATAGGCGGGGAATTCGCCGAATCCGCCCTTCTGGCCGCGGAGATTATAGACCGGGAGGACGAGAAACACACCCTGCTGGACAATCTGAAGGAACGGAGGAAGGAGCTGGATGTTCTGCTGACCTTGCATCTTTTGCCCAAGGTGAGGGAGAGGCTGCGGGGGTCGATGGATGAAACGGTGGAAAAGGGCGCCCGGGCCAAAATGCTGCTGTATCTTACCGCTGCGGTGAGCGTGTTTGTGGCGTTTGTCGCCTGGAAAATAGTGCATCGGGTTATCACCTCCCTTGGGGCGTTGTCCGAGGGGGTTATGAGGATCAGCCGGGGTGACCTGTCCCACAAAATGAAAACCGAGGGAAAAGACGAGCTGTCCAGCCTGGCCGAGGCTTTTAACGTGATGATTAAAAAGAGGCGCAACGCCGAGGAGGCGCTTCTGGTCGGCGCCCGCAAATACCAGAACCTTTTCGAATACGCCCACGACGGGATAATCATTTTCGACCCGGTGGAAAGGCTGATACTCGAGGCCAACCAGATCACCTGCGAACGGCTGGGGTATACCAAGCAGGAGCTGCTCAAGCTGAAGATTGACGATATAATCCATGGCGGATTTGATCCTTCCACCGACGCTCCCTACCAGGAGATGAAAGAGGGGAAGAGCCTGGTGTTCGAGCGGACCCATAAGCGCAAGGATGGCGGGGTCATCCCGGTGGAGATCAGCGCCAAGTCTTTTGATTACGGGGGACGGATGGTGGTGCAGGCGGTGATTCGGGACATCTCTTTCCGCAAAAACACGGAACGGGACCTCAAGCTGGCCTCCTATGTCTTCGAGACCGCCATGGAAGGGGTCATCGTCACCGACAAGGATTCGAAGATTCAATTCGTGAACCCAGCTTTTACCCGGATAACCGGATATGAAGCGGCGGAAGTGATAGGCAAGACCCCCGGTATTCTGCGATCCGCGGTGAACGACAGCGAGTTTTACGCCAGCATGTGGGGGACGTTGAAAAAAGATGGCCAGTGGCGCGGGGAGATATGGAACCGTCACAAGAGCGGGAAGATATATCCGGAATGGCTAACCATTACCGCCATCAAGGACTCGGAGGGGGAGGTGATCCAGTACGCCGCCGTCTTCCACGACATCACGGACCTGAAGCGAAACGAGGAGGAGATAAAGTATCAGGCGTTCCACGATCCGCTGACGGGGCTGCCCAATCGTCTGCTTTTCCGGGACCGGCTAAAGCACGCCATAGACAAGGCACAGCGCGAGGGGGTGATGGTGGCGGTGCTGTTCATGGATCTGGACGACTTTAAGAACATCAACGACACCATGGGCCACGAAGTGGGGGATATGCTGCTCAAGGGGATGAGTGTGCGGCTTATAAGCTGCCTGCGGGAGGTGGACACGGTGGCCAGGATCGGGGGGGACGAGTTCGTGGTGGTGTTGGAGGGGATCGGGAAAGTGGGGGAGGCCGAAGTGGCCGCCGACAGGATCATAAAGGCGCTGTCGGCGCCTTATTCCTTCGAGAAAGAAAACATGTATTGCACCACCAGCATTGGGATAGCCTTGTATCCCGAAGACGGGAAAGATGGGGAGGATCTGACGAAAAACTCCGACCTTGCCATGTATCACGCCAAGAAGCTGGGTAAAAACAACTATCAGTTCTTCAACGAGAGCATGAATGACAAGGTGGTGCGCCGCATGGAGATGGAAAGGGGGATCCGGCAGGCGCTGGAAGAAGGGCATATCTCCTGCTGCTTCCAGCCGAAAATCGATGTGGGCACCCATCGGATAGTCGGGATAGAGGCGCTGGCCCGCTGCAACACGGAGGTGGGGATCATCCACACCGAAGAGCTTATCGCCGTGGCGGAGGAGTCTAACCTGATTCTGGAAATCGGCGAAGTGGTTTTTGACAAGGCGTGTTCCCTGCTTGCGGACCTGCATAAGGAGGGGTATGAGACCCTGCGCATGGCGGTGAATGTCTCCTTCCGGCAACTGGAACGACAAAAGCTGGTTCCCCTGGTTTCCGAAGGGCTGAAGAAATATGGCCTGGACGGCCAATTCCTGGAGCTGGAGATAAAGGAAAGCGCCGTTTTGCGCGATCCGGACCTGACGGCGAAAACCATGGAGCGTCTGGACCGGTTGGGGGTCTCCATGGTCATCGATGATTTCGGCACCGGCTATTCATCCCTTCTGCATCTGCGGAAGTTTCCCCTCAGAAGCCTGAAAATAGACCGATCCTTTGTCAGTGAAATCCTGGACAGCAAGGACGCCCGGGCCATCGCCAAGACCACCATATCCATAGGCCACAACATGGGGCTTAAAGTAATCGCCGAGGGAGTGGAAACCGAAGAGCAGCTTGAGTATCTAAAATCCATTGGGTGTGACGAGGCGCAAGGATACCTGATCTCCACTGCGCTTCCCCGGGAAGACCTGTTCAGATTTCTGGCAAGCAGTTGGGGGCTTCCGGCGAAAAAGTGATAATCTCACCGCTCGGATGACAGGTCGCCCAGAGCCCCCTTCCTTTAAATAATCCAGGACAGAGCGCTGACCCTTTGGCGCCCCTCTTGCGCATGGTCGGCCAAGCCTGAAACCGGACCCGCGCTTGCCAAGTTTTGCGTTAAAAAAAAGTTTAAAAAGATGATAAATTGGTTTAGAATAATTCAATTAAGGGTGTGGCGACCCACGGTAATTGAAAGACGCGTATTACCAAAGGTAAATACCCCCCGGTTGCGGAATGAATTCCCCCCCGTCAAGGCGTTTTTCAGGGTTCTTTCGATGGCGCCCGCGGATAATAAAGATATTTAAAAGGCAAAGTCTCGATAGCTGTTATGGACTTTTTAACTGTCGAAGAAGTGGCGATAATCCTCAAATCGCACACCAACACCATATACAAGATGTGCCGACAGGGGATTTTGCCGGCAGTCAAGATCGGCCCATCCTGGAGGATAGAGCGCAAGAAACTGGCCACCTTCATGGAAGCTGGCGCCCCACCCCAGAAAACAGACACCTTCAAGGGCCTGGTGAGCCTGGCGCTGAAAACCGGCCACTACATGGGTATCTTCTCGCTGGAGAAGGACATCCTGGACTTTGAGCTCACATACTTTTCCGCCGCCCTGGCGCAAAATCCAAACTCATTCTTCTTCAAGGCTTGCTGGTGGCAGCATCCGGATGACGCGAGAAGGCATCTGTCCTCCCTGAAGATCGATGTGGACGAGATGGAGGGCAGAGGAGCGCTGGTGATCGCCAATATGAGCGAGATATACAGAAAACATGGCGTCAACGGGGTGTTGGAAAAATGGAAGTGGGCGGCGGACCATTCCACGAGAAACGGGTTCAGCGGAATGGTTGGCACCGGGGCCAAGCATATAGACTGCTGCGATGGACGACACCACCCTCTGCTGGAAGTGGAGAACGGAATCAACAAAATATCCAACTCCCAGCCGATGACCATTTTGTGCACATATCTTATGGACCAGGGGGCCAGCGATATCTTCCCCAGGATCTTCGAAGTGACCCTGATGCATGACCAGTTCTTTATCCAGACCGAGGATACGGAGATCATGGCCAAGGTCACCTACTCTCTCACCCATTCCACAAAACGATAGGGCAAGCTGTAAAGCCTTGTCAATCAGGCAGATATCTTTTTGCCTATCCTCCTTGCCCAACTAATTCAATCTTTTTTCCAATTCCGCCTTGCCAATTCGGTTTTGTGATACTATCTCTGGTTTAGCGCTCAGAGTAGTCGAGCGCTAAAGAAATGGACATTTTGGGTTTAACACAAGACGCAAATGGATTGAACAGCGCCAGGTGGCACACCGGCGCACACACAACTAATTGATTTATAGGAGGAAAGAATGGCAGTGAATGTCAGGCCGTTGAACGACAGGGTCTTGATAAAACCGACGGAAGCTCAGGAAAAAGCTCAAGGTGGTATTATCATCCCGGATTCCGCCAAGGAGCGGCCACAAGAGGGGAAAGTCGTGGCTGTGGGCCCCGGCAAGTCGGAAGAGGAAAAAATGACGGTCAAGGTCGGTGACAAAGTGATTTATTCCAAATACGCCGGCACAGAACTCAAACTCGATAACGAGGAGTACCTCCTCATGCGCGAAGACGACATTCTGGGCGTCATCGAGGGCAAATAAGCACCGTTATACAACCTATTTACAGGAGATTTTCAATAAATGGCTTCTAAACAGATCAACTTCAGCGAAGACGCGCGTCATAAAATCCTCAAGGGCGTGGACCAGTTGGCCAATGCGGTCAAGGTCACCCTCGGCCCGAAGGGGCGCAACGTCATCATACAAAAGAAATTCGGATCCCCCACCATCACCAAGGACGGTGTGACTGTGGCGAAGGAAATCGAGCTTAAGGACCCCTTCGAGAACATGGGAGCCCAGCTTGTCAACGAGGTGGCTTCCAAGACCTCCGATGTGGCCGGCGACGGCACCACCACCGCCACCGTGCTGGCCCAGGCTATTTTCCGCGAAGGGATCAAGAACGTCACCGCCGGCGCCAACCCCATGGACCTGAAAAGGGGTATCGAGACCGCCGTGGAAAAGGTGATGGAGAAACTGCGCAAGCTCTCCAAGCCCACCAAGGACAAAAAAGAGATCGCCCAGGTCGGCTCCATCTCCGCCAACAACGACCACACCATCGGCGCCCTGATCGCCGAGGCGATGGACAAAGTGGGCAAGGATGGCGTCATCACCGTCGAGGAAGCCAAAAGCATGGAGACCAGCCTGGAGATCGTGGAAGGAATGCAGTTCGATCGTGGCTATCTCTCCCCATACTTCGTCACCAATCCGGAGCGGATGGAGTGTGAGCTCGAGGATGTCTATATCCTGCTCAACGAGAAGAAGATCTCCAACATGAAGGACCTGCTGCCGATCCTGGAGAAAGTGGCCAAGCTGGGCAAGCCTCTTCTGATCATCTCCGAGGATGTGGAAGGCGAAGCCCTGGCCACCCTGGTGGTGAACAAGCTGCGCGGCACCCTCTCCGTCTCCGCCGTCAAGGCCCCCGGCTTTGGCGACAGGCGCAAGGAGATGCTCAAGGATATCGCCATCCTCACCGGCGGCAATGTCATTTCCGAGGAACTGGGCGTCAAGCTGGAGAACATCACCCTCGAAGACCTGGGCCGCGCCAAGCGCGTCACCATCGACAAGGAGAACACCACCATCGTCGAGGGCAAAGGCAAAGGGAAGGATATCGAAGGACGCGTGAAACAGATCCGCGCCCAGATCGAGGAGACCTCCTCCGACTATGACCGGGAGAAGCTGCAAGAGCGCCTGGCCAAGCTGGTGGGCGGAGTGGCCGTCATCAACGTCGGCGCCGCCACGGAGACGGAGATGAAAGAGAAGAAGGCCCGCGTGGAAGACGCCCTGCACGCCACCCGCGCCGCGGTGGAGGAAGGCATCGTCCCCGGAGGCGGTGTGGCCCTGCTGCGCTGCATCTCCGCCCTGGAGAAGGTGGAGACCGAAAACCACGACCAGGAAGTGGGCGTGAACATCGTCCGCCGCTCCCTGGAAGAGCCTCTGCGCCAGATCGCCAACAACGCCGGGCTGGAAGGCTCGGTGGTGGTCCAGCGGGTGCTGAAGGAGAAACAGGGGATCGGCCTCAACGCCGCCACTGGCGAATATGTGGACATGGTGGAAGCCGGGATCATCGACCCCACAAAGGTGACCCGCACCGCGTTGCAGAACGCCGCTTCCATCTCCTCGCTGCTTTTGACCACCGAAGCGATGGTGGCCGAGCTGCCGGAGGACAAACCGGCGGGCGGAATGCCCGGCGGCGGCATGGGCGGCATGGGCGATATGGGCGGAATGTACTAAAACCGCTTATGTAGCCCGCTGTCTTTAGTCCACCGATTCATCGGTTGGCTGGAGATAGGGAAAAGTGATTTCATAACCGTCACGGTCTATAATGGCCGTGGCGGTTTTTATTTGGACGCTGAAAAACGCCAATTGGGTTGTCATTCCGAGGCGAAGCTAAAAATCCTTTCCAGATAATCTGGATGGAGGTTTATCCCTTGCCACGGTGTGGTGCAAATGGCCGAGCAAGATGCTTATTCTTTTCAAGGTTCACCATCAATTAAACCTCTCATTGGTATATATTAAACATTGCATGGAAAGTCCCGGCTCGGTGAATCCCCGCGCCTGGCCCAAAAACATAAACACAATGCGGATAAACAAGGACGACAATGACCAATAGCCACATCGACAAGGAATACACCGGAACAAAAGGCAGGATCCTCGCCTGGTTCATGTCCAGCTATTTGCGGGAGCTTTTAGAGCTGCTCTGGCTCGGAGGGCCCTTCCCCGCCTTGGCGGACATGCTCAACCTTTCCGGAAAGGAAACCATCCTCGACGCAGGGTGCGGCTCTGGATACTACTCCATCAAGCTGGCCCATAGGGTGGAGCAGGGGAGGGTTATCGGTGTCGACTCCTCGCCCCAGATGCTGGAGACTTTTTCCCACCGCATCCGGAACGCGGGGGTGGGCGAATGGGTGGAGGCGAAGCAGGGGGACATCACCGCTCTGCCCCTGAAGGCGGACTCTGTGGACCGGGCGTTCTGCGCCCTGGTGTGGCACCATGTCCATGACCCTCAGGCCTCGGCCAGGGAGATGCACAGGGTCATTAAGCCTGGCGGCGTGGTGGTGGTGGCGGATTTTCTGGCGAAAGGCTCGGGCAAGGGAGCGCCGGGGAGCGCTGGCCATCATTCCGCCAAACCTTTCG
>JAOUPQ010000271.1 GCA_029879765.1 Nitrospinota bacterium
CAGCGCCATGGCGGCTATCGCTCTTCCGTATCGCATTATCAACATCGGTTTATCCTTCATGATGGTCAGACCGCCACCGAGGTGGCGTCCATCGGTTGTTCTCTTTCTATTATATTCTCCAGCCCGGACATGGGAATGATGATCTGGAATGTGGAGCCTTTTTCATCGCTTTCCATCCGCAAGGTTCCCCCATGGGCCTCGGCCACCGATTTCACAAAAGATAGCCCCAGCCCATATCCTTTTTGTTTGGTGGTGAAAAAAGGCTCCATGATTTGGGACTGTATCTCCGGGTTGACCCCTTTTCCATTGTCGGCTACGCTGAAAACGGCGTGATTCTTTTCCACCTGGCAGCTCAGCCGCACCATGCTGGATTCCGCTTCTATGGCGTTTCGCGCCAGGTTGGAAAGCGCCATGGTCATCTTGGCCTTGTCCACGGTGAGCCACAGCGGGGGGCCATCCTGCACGGCCACTTCCACCTGTTTGTTGTCGTAGTTTATGAGGACAAATTCCACCGCCTCCTCCATCAGCTCCTCGGCCATATAGCTGCCCGGCACGATCTTGCTGCCCCGGGCCAGCTCCATGATGCTGGATATCTTGTGGGCCATATCGTCCACAGCCTTGTGCAGGTCGCTTCTTTCCTCCTCGGTCAGGTCGATGACATACACCAGGTTGTTTATCATCTGCAGTTCGTGGCGCAGCTCGTGGGCCAGGATGGCGGACACGCGGCCGACGGTGACCAGGCTTTCCTGGGCGACGATGGTCCTCTGGTTTTCCTCCAGGATCTTGACGACATCGTTGAACGCTTCGGCGATGCGAGCATATTCCCCCCGCAGTCCGGTGGGGGTGTTCTGGCCATATCTGGCGTACCGGTTCATATGGTCTATGAGTTTGTAGACAGGGCGGCTGGCGCGGGCGGAGAAGAGGGTGGAGGTGAAGAGGGCCACAAGCAACAGAGAGGCGGCCAGGACGAATACACGAGTTTTGACGGGGGCCATGTAACCGAGAAAAGATTCTATGCTCGATAGCGTTATGATGGTAAGGTCCACGCCTGGCACTTCATGGTATGAGATGTATAAAAGGCCGGTTTCGGTCATCACCGTATAATTTTTACGATCTCTTTTCCATGTGGGGAAGGTCTTGCCGATAAACTGCTTTTGCTGGTCCGCGATAACCGACCCGTCTTCTCGCTTGACCAGGGAAAGTCTTGTGTTGCTTTCCGTGTTGATTTCGTCGATCCAGTACCACAGTTTTTTCAGGCTGAGCCGCGCCACGATAATGCCTTCCGCCTCTCCGGAGGACATGATGGGGGTGGTCATTTTTACGTATGGGACCCGGTTATGGTCCAGTTGGACAGTCGAAATCCATCCCAGGCCGCTTTTTGCCTTTTCCAGGGCTTGGGCGGAGGGTTGGAGGGATGGGCGGTCCCCTTCGATAGAGAGGCCGATGTCGGTTCCATCGACTTTTTTAACGGCAATTTCGGTGAAATGGGGCGCGTCCAGGGAAATGTCGTTGAGGGCGGATCGGAGGGAAGATTCGGGCATGTTCACGTTTTTCAGGACATCGGCGATCATGACCAGTTCATAGGAAGCATGCTCGAAAAACAGGGCCATTTCCATGGCCATGCGCTGTGACACGGTATCGTGGCGAAGCTCGGTGGCCTGGCGGATCTGTCGTTCGTATTCGTAAAATGAAGTGATGACGGCAATCACAATGACAAACATGGTTACAAACATGGTGGCGGCGAAGAGGCGACGAAACAGTCCAGATTTCAGCAGAGTAAGCAAGTTATGAGCCCCGTAATGATAGCATCTGAGAAATAACATTACCAAAGCGGCGGGGAATTATCAAGGGGAAGATATGGATTGTTATTTATACAAAAACGTATAAAATGACAGGTCAGGTTTGCTGATGGAATGAATTGGTGCCGATTCTCGTCTTTCCGGGGGCGGGGGCGGCGTATAGGGGGAGTATATGAAAAGATTGGCTGGTTATTTTGTTACAGTTGTATTGACGTTGGTGTGGGTCCAGGTCGCCCCAGTGTGGGCCTCTGAAGAGCAGGAGATGGAGCTGGAAGCGGTGGTGGTGACCGCGGACCGATGGGGCGAGGATGAGGGGAAGGAAACCGACCGGGTGACCACCATCAAAAAGAAAGAGATCCTGCAACTGCCCGCCAGGGACGCCGGCGAGGCGCTCAACTATATGCCAGGCGTGGTGATGGGCCGGGGAGGCGGAGGCGGAGTGAACTCCCCCGTTTTTCCATCGGTGCAGGGAGCGGAATATTACCAGACACCCGTTTATTTGAACGGAATTCCCTTCAGTGACCTGTCCAGCGGCCTGGGGAATATCGGGCAGATCCCGGCGGAAATGATAGACCGGATCGAAGTGGTCCATGGCGCCGGTGGAATGGAATGGGGCGCCACCCAGGGAGGATTGATCAACGTCATTCTCAACGAGCCTTACAAGGGACGGAAGAACACTGTGCTGGTGGGCGGTGGCCAGCATGGCACGGTGTATGGCGCCGTGGATGTGCAGCATTGGATGGGTGATGTGGGCGTGGTGATCGGCGGAGGATACCGCACAGGCCATGGGCCGGAAGAACATACCACGGAAGTGGACAACACATCCGGCACGGTGGGTGTGAAAGCGCTGCTGAGCGACAAAATGAAGCTCAGCGCCAACGCCTATACCTTCCAGGGGAAAACGGGGACCGGCGAGTATCGTGGCGATCTGGCGGGATATTACGAGATATACGAATACGCCACCACCGGTGGAGGCGCCACCCTGGAAGTGGACCTGGGTTCGGTGGATATTCGCATTACCGGATACACACATTCCTACGATGGACTCACCGACCAGTTCATGTTGGAAGAGGGCCATGTGGGGGATAGCGACTGGAAAGACAATATCACCGGCGGCTCCGCCATCGCCCACGCCGAGCTGGGGTTCGCCACCCTGGTGGCTGGCGCGGATGCGAAAAACGGAAAGCTGGAGAGCTCCGGTCTGGTGGATGATAGCTATACAATAAGCCAGTACGGAGCCTTTGCCAGCCTGAGCCGGGAGATGGGCCCTGTGATCATCCAGGGCGGAGGGCGCTGGAGCAGCGAGGACTACTTCGGAACATTCACTGCTGGCAACCTGGGAGTGCGCTATGCCATGGAGGCGGCGCCGGTGGATCTGAAGCTCTCTGTGGCCAGAGGATACACCAACCCGCCATTGTCCTTCCGATTCCTGGAGATTCCAGACTACTGGGTCGCCAACCCGGACCTTACGGTGGAAAAAGTCATGACTTACCAGGTGGGCATTGTGGCACGACCTGCTAATGGGCTCACTCTGGATGTGAACGGTTTCTTCGCCAACCTCACCGATGCCATCGGGGCTGATGTGCGGGAAGATGGGCTGTACCATTACCGCAACTTCCAGAAAGTGGAGCGCAGCGGCGTGGAGGCGGAAATCCGCTATGAGAAGGATGGAATAGTGCTGTTCGCCAGCACGCTGTCTCAGACAATCAAGGACAAGGAAACTGGAGATACGATCCATGGCAAACCGAAGGCCGCCCACTCTTTTGGCGCGGGGTATATGCTGGGACACCTGTTTGTCCAGGTGTCCGGCCTGTGGAGGGACTGGAACGAGTTTCCGGAGAACGAACCCAAAGACAAGGTCTGGGTGCTGGGTTTGAAAGCGCATTACGGGATCCATTTGAAAGGAAAGGAAGTGGGCATTTCCCTGACGGTGAACAACCTCACCGACGCTGAGTACTATAACCATCATTTGCTGCCGGAGAGCCATCCGAGGGATATCGAGGGCGCCATAGAGTATAGTTTCTAGGCAAAGCGAAAGCTTCATTTCCCCGGCGGAGCATGTTGTCCGCCGGGTTTTTTTTGCTGATTTGTGTTCAACGAGCCAAAATATCAATCTGTTATGATTATTCACATATCCACAAGGTGGGCGTAACATCTCTGTAACCTGGGTTGTGTATCATATACTCA
>JAOUPQ010000272.1 GCA_029879765.1 Nitrospinota bacterium
CCATTTGAAGATCGGATTCGTCTTCTTTATCGCCGAAGGTAAAGATCATACCGTTCGCTTCAATCTTAGAGAAGTACAAGGACATAGCCACAGCTCCTGGGAATTCAATCGCGGTTATCCAGGCATAGTATTCATTTCCATACCATTCGCGAACCCCACGATATTCCCATGTTAGCTTTGGATTAATTAGTTCTCGGCTTATGAATGATCGGCCAGCGATTTTTGATCGCGTCTTTTCCAGAAAAGTTACTGGCGCCAACCTGAATGTCTTGGAAGGGGAGTATTTCTTTGCGTCTTCTCTAACATGCAATATGTCATACCACCACTCCTCCTTTTCAGGCTCTTTGCCAGGTTCTCCTTCTCCGACAAATGTATGGTCGTATCCAGGGATGTATGTATCCGGATCGACTTGGCCTGATGATACTTGTGTGAAGCCCAATAATAAAAGGGCTATCATCAAGACAATACGGGTGCTACGTAAATAACAACACATAATATACTCCCTCCAATAGAGTGTTTGCTTTTACAGTAATGTCTGGCAGAATCGGCCCATCAAGTTGGATATCTTTTGACTCCGCATCCTGCTGCCTGGTCTGGCCACTGATATCCTTCTCTTCCCCGATGGCGAAGCCACTACCTGCCAGCAAAGCCAGCAGAAGCGCCATCGCCAGCAGGCGCGGCTTCTTCCATGCCAAGATGGTACTCCCCCTAGCCTTGCCAGGTTTTCTGTATTTATGCTCCATTATTTCCTCCATAATTGTTTATGGTCATACCTTATCGATCAAGAATACTCCCATCATCAGAAGCAATCTACTCCGGGTGTGGCGGGCCATGGATTCAACGTCCACCCGTTATTACCTAAGGAGAAGGGAAAATCGCCTTGAATTTGGACGGAAACAGGGAGCCCATCAATATAGTAAAAGTGTGAGCGGGAAAGTGGGCTATGAAACGGGGCAGGTCACGATCAATATCAGGTGCATTTAAACCGCCTAGAATCGGTCCTGCAAAGGGACGTGGCAAGGCGGACTAGTATAAAGATCCTATTAGGGCCTGATATACCGATTTTTAAGCGGTCTGACGGCGTTTTGGAGGCGGAGATAAAAGGCTCATACGCCGGGCTTTATAGCCTAGCAGGCAAAGGTAAATTATATATGGCGGAGAGGGAGGGATTCGAACCCTCGGTGGGCGTTAACCCACACGCGCTTAGCAGGCGCGCACCTTCGGCCTCTCGGTCACCTCTCCGCTGTCTTGGAATTTTTCCGAAGCTGTGATTATACCTTCACCCGGCGGCAAATCAAAGCATCAACTCAACAGAAATTTATCTTGTCGATCCGGCGGCCCCACGGCTGAAGACCTGGGACAGCCCGGTGGACCATCCCTGCAGCGAATCCATATACAGATAAAAGACAGGAGTGATGAACAGGGTAATCAACTGGGAAAACAGGAGCCCCCCCACCACGGCGATCCCCAAAGACTGTCTCGCCTCTGCCCCGGCGCCAAAACCCAGGGCGATCGGCAGGGTTCCCACCAAGGCGCACATGGTGGTCATCATTATAGGGCGGAATCTTATCAGGCACCCTTGGGTTATCGCTTCCAGCGGAGGTTTGTTCTCCTCGCGCTGGGCGGCCAGGGCAAAGTCTATCATCATGATGGCGTTTTTCTTCACCAGCCCCACCAGCATTATTATCCCCACGAAGGAATACAGGTTTAGCTCCATGCCGAAAGCCATCAGGGCCACCAGCGCCCCCAGCCCGGCGGAAGGAAGGCCAGAGAGGATGGTGACGGGGTGGAAAAAGTTCTCATACAATATTCCCAGCACCACATAAATGATGAGGATCGCCATGATCAAAAGCGCCAGCAATCCTTTCTGGGAATCCTGGAAGGCCTGGGCCGCCCCCTGGAAGCTGGTGGTAACCGAAGGGGGCAATGTGTCGGACACTATGGTGTCGATCGTCCTCACCGCCTCGCCCAAGGAGACCCCAGGCTCCAGGTTGAAGGATATGGTGACCGAGGGAAACTGCCCCTGGTGGGTGATGCTCAACGGCCCCGTGAAGACACTGACTCGCGCCAGGACGGACAGGGGAACCAATGTTCCCGAACCGGACCGGACGTATAGCATGCCCAGGGTCTGTGGGCCGGTCTGGTATTCGGGCATAAGCTCCAAGATCACGGGGTACTGGTTGTCCGGCGCCAGGATGGTGGAGACCTGGCGGGCGCCAAACGCCAGACCCAGCGCTTCCTCCACCTGGTAAGGGGTGACCCCCAGGCTGGCCGCCTTGTCCCGGTCGATCTCCACATATACATTGGGGCTTTTTATCTGCAGGTCGGAGGTGACCTCCCGCAATCCGGGCGCGCTTTGCAGCTTCTGGGTAAGGGTCAGTGTTCCGGCGAAAAGCTCGTCTATATCCGGGCTTTGGAGCATCAGTTGATATGTGCTTTTGGTCAGGCGCCCGCCGATCCTTATCTGGGGCGGGTTCTGCATGAACATCCGTATCCCGCTCACCGATTCGGCTTTCTTGCGCAACTCGTTTATCACCCCCTCCACCCCCATCCTGCGCTGGCTGGTTGGCTTTAGCCGGATGAACATGCGCCCCGTGTTGCCGGAGCTGCCCCCCCGGCTGGAGCCAATGGCGGAGACGAAAGAGTGGACATTCGGGTCGGCGCCGACTATCTCCATAAGCTCCATCTGCTTTGCTTTCATCCGGTCAAAGGATATCCCCTCCTCCGCCTCGGTGAAGGCGAAGATAAGGCTGGTATCCTCGTTGGGCAAAAAACCTGTGGGCATCAGCATGAACAGGTATACAGTCAGCGCCAGTGTGGCGGCGATGGAGAGCAGTGTGGCCAGCCGGTGGCGCAGCACGAACCCCAGGGAGGTGGCGTACCAACCGAGGGTGGCTTTGAATCCTCTGTCGAACAGGTTGAACAGATAGCCATGCCCCTCTTTCGGTTGAGCTTTCAGAAAACGGCTGCAGAGCATTGGGGTGAGGGTCAGGGAGACCACTCCGGATACTAGAATCGCCACACTTATGGTGATGGCGAACTCGTTGAGCAGCTTGCCCAGGATGCCGCCCAAAAACAGGACGGGGATGAACACCGCCACCAGGGAAACAGTGATGGCGAGGATGGTGAACCATATCTCCCTAGAGCCTTTTATGGCAGCCTCATAGGGGCTCTCCCCGTTTTCCATATGGCGCACAATGTTCTCCAGCATCACGATGGCGTCGTCCACCACAAATCCCACCGAGAGGATCAGCGCCATCAGCGACAGGTTGTCGATGGAGAAACCCAGGGGATACATCACGGCAAACGCCCCCATGATCGACATGGGAAGCGCCAGGGATGGGATCACCGTGGCGGAGATGTTGCGCAGGAAGAGGAAGATGACCAGGATCACCAGGATGATAGCGAACATAAGAGTCCACTGCACATCCCGCACCGATTCGCGGATAGACTCGGACCGGTCGTAGTGGGGCTCCAGCTTCATCGCCGCCGGCATTTGGCGATGGAATTCGGGGAGAAGCTGGCGAATGGAATCGACGATCTCCACGGTGTTGCTCCCTGGCTGGCGCAACACCGCCAGCACCACCGCCCGCTGGTTGTTGCGCCAGGTGGCCACCTTGTCGTTCTCCACGCTGTCCAGCACCTGGCCCAGGTCCCCCAGGCGCAAGGGGGCGCCGTCCCTGTATGCCACGATCAAAGGACGGAAAGCGTCCGCGTCCAGCAACTGGCCGCTGGCCTGCACCGTATACGCCTTGTGCTCTCCGAACAAGGATCCGGTGGGCAAGCTGACGTTGGCGTTCCTGATGGCGGTTGCCACTTCGTCGATCCCCACCCCGCGCATGGCCATGGCGTTGGGGTCCATCTGCACACGGACCGCGTATTTCTGGGAGCCATATACGTTGACCTGGGCCACCCCTTTTAGCATGGACAAGCGTTGGGCCACATACTTGTCCGCAAACTCGTCCACGGCGGACAGGGGCAGA
>JAOUPQ010000061.1 GCA_029879765.1 Nitrospinota bacterium
GCCGGTGTTCCTGGCTCCAGCAAAAGATTAATCATAGTGTCAGCGAATGTGGACGATGAAATAGCTGAAGGCTCCGATTTTCCGTCTTTGGAAAGGCTTTTTATTCTTGGATGTTTATAGAATTCGGCTAACAAGTCTATTTCCCCTTCTTTAACGACCTCGCTGCCGGTCAACAGGCTCTTAATGGCTGTTTTAAGATTAGCAGAGCGCCAATTGAAATAAGCCGCCAACCACTCCACCGCAATGGTCGAGACCAGGCTTATAAGCAGATACATCATGCACAAACCGATAACCACATCCAGAATCTGTGATCCAAACATATTACCCCCTTATATAATAATATTCTCCTACCCGCGGCGCGCCCGCGGCTTTTTGATAGTTGTATACTAAATACTTACCGTATGCAAGATATTTAAGATCGGATGTGGCAATTATCTTGCGGATTGTTCGGAGGCATTTTTACCGGGGTGAAAGCTGGACAGGCCAGCTACTTGATGGAAAGCCGGACTGGTTCAAAAGAAAAGAAGCGCCATGGCGCTGTCAAGGGATATGGACGGGTCTGGATTCAACCCCAGCGGGACCGCTTTGTGGGAATAAAGTGGAGATATCCGGGTTGATTCATGAAAAAGGATCGATGAATTTAACGCACGCCAGCGCTACCCCCGTCAGGACGCGCCGCTTGCTTTGGTAAGAACGGGAGTCAGGTTGCTTCCCCCTACTCCCCCAGTTCCTCCACCGCCTGCACTCGCGCCAGGGCCCGCTGGCTTTCCGCCTCCGCTTCTTTATGCCCCTCGTCCCCTTCCGGCAGGGAGGCTATCCTGGCTTTCGCTTCTTCCAGAGACGCTCTGGCCCGGTCCAGGTCGATATCGCCGCCCAGCTCCGCGCTGCGGGCCAGCACGATCACCTTTTCCGGCGCCACTTCCACCAGGGCGGTGGAGATGGCCATCCGGCGGGGCATTCCCCCATCCTCATAGGTGACGATCCCCGGCTTCAGCCTGGTGATCAGGTGCATATGCCCGGGCAGCACCCCGAAATATCCCTCCGCCCCGGGCAGTGTGACCATCGGCACCGAAACCCGGGCCACCATCTTTCCGGGAGTCAGCACTTCTAGCTGCAAACTCTCCTGGCTGTCATTGCTCTCCGACATCAGGCATTACCCTTCTTCATCTTGTCCCACTTGGTGAAAACTTCCTCGATTCCGCCCACCATATAGAAACACTGCTCAGGAATCTCGTCCAGCTCGCCTTTAATCAGCTTGCCGAATCCTTCCAGGGTGTCCTTGAGTTTCACATATCTGCCTGGGGTGCCGGTGAAGGTCTCCGCCGTGAAGAACGGCTGGGAGAGATACCTTTGCACCTTCCTGGCTCTGGCCACGGTCACCTTGTCATCCTCGGAAAGCTCTTCCATACCCAGGATGGCGATGATGTCCTGCAGCTCCTTATACCTTTGCAGGATCTGCTGGGTGCCTCGGGCGATGTTGTAATGCTCCTTGCCCACAATGTTGGGGTCCAGGATGCGGGAGGTGGAGTCCAGCGGATCCACCGCCGGATAGATACCCAGCTCGGAGATGCGCCGGTTAAGAACCGTGGTGGCGTCCAGATGGGCGAAAGTTGTGGCCGGCGCCGGGTCGGTCAGGTCGTCGGCGGGCACATAGATCGCCTGCACCGATGTGACCGAGCCTTTTTTGGTGGAGGTGATCCTCTCCTGCATGGTGCCCATCTCCGTGGCCAAGGTGGGCTGATATCCCACCGCCGACGGCATGCGGCCCAGCAGAGCGGAAACTTCCGAACCGGCCTGGGAGAATCGGAAAACGTTATCGACGAAAAGGAGCACGTCCAGCCCCTGGGTGTCGCGGAAATATTCGGCCACGGTCAGCCCGGAAAGCCCCACGCGCAGCCTGGCGCCGGGAGGCTCGGTCATCTGGCCATAGACCAGCGCCGTTTTCTCCAGAACGCCGGACTCTTTCATTTCGTAATACAGGTCGTTTCCTTCGCGGGTTCGCTCGCCCACCCCGGCGAAGACGGAATATCCGGAGTGCTCCGTGGCGATGTTTCGGATAAGCTCGGTGATGAGCACGGTTTTGCCCACGCCTGCGCCGCCGAAAAGCCCGGTCTTACCCCCCTTGAGGTACGGCTCCAGAAGATCGATGACCTTGATGCCGGTTTCCAGAGGCTCCAGGGTGGAGGACTGGTCCACCAGCGCCGGGGCTTCCCTGTGGATCTCCCACCGGGTATCACATTCAATCGGCCCGGCCTCGTCCACCGGGTCTCCCGTCACGTTGAGCACACGGCCCAGCACCCCCTTGCCCACGGGGACGGAGATGGCGGCGCCGGTGTCGGTCACATCCATGCCGCGCATCAACCCGTCGGTGGGTTTCATGCACACGGCGCGCACGGTGTTCTCCCCCAGGTGCAAGGCCACCTCGGAGACGATCCTCTCGCCTCCGGGGGTGAACACCTCCAGGGCGTTAAAGATCTTCGGCAGCTGCCCGGCGCTGAACTGCACATCGATCACCGGCCCGATGATCTGGGATATTTTTCCTACGTTCTTTGTCTTGGTGGTCATTTATTCAATTCCTCTTATATTACCTCACCCCTCCAAAGCGTCCGCGCCGCTGACCACTTCGATAAGCTCCGTGGTGATAGCGGCCTGGCGAGCCTTGTTGTAATCCAGGGTAAGGTCGTCGATCATTTCTTTTGCGTTTTTAGTGGCGGCGTCCATGGCTGTCATCCGGGCGCCGTTTTCGCTGGCCTGGGACTCCAAAAGAGCCTGGTGCAGCTGGGATATTACATACCTGCGCAGGATCTCCTCCAGGATCTCCTCCGCCGAAGGCTCATACTCGTAGTCGGCCAGAGCGTGCTCCCCCTCCTCCTCCGCCGTCCTGGTCTCCACCGGCAGCAGCGAGGCGGTTTGCGGAATCTGCACCACCACGTTCTTGAACTTGTTGAACACCAGGTACACCGCGTCGGCGGTCCCCTCGGTATAGGCGTTTATGGCGATATCGGCCACTTTCTCCGCCAGGTCATAAAGGTCGTGCCGGGCCACATCCAGGATGGTGTCCAGGGTTTTCACCTTCCGCCTTTTAAAAAAGTCGCGCGCCTTTTTCCCCAGCAGGATCAGGGAGATCCCCTTCCCTTCGTTTTCCGCGATCAGCTTCTGCGTGGTTTTAAGCACGGAGCTGTTGAACGGACCGCAAAGGCCCTTGTCGCCGGAATATACCACTATGACGATATTCTGGGCCTGGCGGCGCTCCAGCAGGGGGCTGGCCTCCGGGCTGGCCCGCAGGGCGATCCCCTTCATCACTTCGAGCATCCTTTCGGAATATGGGCGGGAGGCCTCCACCGCTTCCTGCGCCTTGCGCAGCTTGGCGGCGGCCACCAGCTTCATCGCCTTGGTGATCTTCTGCGTGTTCTTGACGGAATCTATCCGTCGCTTGATATCTTTAAGGTTCGGCATAAAGCCCTACTCCTTTGGAAACCTGCTCTTAAAATCAGCTATGGCAGCTTTCAGTTTATCGGCGGTCTCATCGGATATTTTCTGCTCTGTCTTGATCGCCTCCAGGATGCCGGGGGCCTTGGAATCGAGGTGGGCCAAAAACTCCTCCTCGAAGGCGCGGACCCTGCTGTTCGCCAGATCGTCCAGATGACCGTTGACGCCGCAGTAGATGGAAACCACCTGGCGTTCGATGGACATCGGGCGGTATTGATCCTGCTTGAGCACCTCCACCAGCCGCTCGCCCCGGCGAAGCTGGGCCTGGGTCGCCTCGTCCAGGTCCGACCCGAACGCCGCGAAGGCGGCCAGATCGCGAAACTGGGCCAGATCCAGCCGGAGGCTGCCGGCCACCTGCTTGGTGGCCTTGATCTGGGCGGCGCCGCCCACGCGGGAGACGGAGATGCCGGCGTTGATGGCCGGGCGTATGCCGGAGAAGAAAAGGTCTGTCTCCAGGAATATCTGTCCATCGGTGATGGAGATGACGTTTGTCGGGATGTATGCGGACACGTCCCCGGCCTGGGTCTCGATTATCGGCAGGGCGGTCATGGAGCCGGCGCCCAGCTTGTCGTTGACTTTACAGGAGCGCTCCAGCAGGCGGCTGTGGCAGTAGAAAATATCGCCAGGATAGGCCTCGCGCCCCGGCGGGCGGCGCATCAGCAACGAAAGCTGGCGATAGGCCGACGCCTGCTTGGTCAGATCATCATAAACGATGAGGGCGTGCTTGGCGTTGTCGCGGAACCACTCGCCGATGGCGCATCCGGCGTAGGGCGCCATGTATAGCAGCGGCGCGGGCTCGGAAGCGGTGGCGGCGACGATGGTGGTATATTCCATGGCGCCGTGCTCCTCCAGCACCCTGTGCACCTGGGCCACGGTGGAGCGTTTCTGGCCGATGGCCACGTATATGCAGTAAACACCCAACCCCTTCTGGTTGATTATGGCGTCGATGGCGATGGCGGTCTTGCCGGTCTGGCGATCGCCGATGATAAGCTCGCGCTGGCCGCGACCGATGGGGATCATGGCGTCGATAGCCTTGATTCCGGTCTGCAGCGGCTCGTGGACCGATTTCCGGTCGATAACCCCGGGGGCGATTCTTTCCACCGGGCCGAAGGTCTCTGTCTTTATGGGGCCTTTGCCGTCGATTGGCTCGCCGATGGCGTTCACCACCCGGCCCACCATGGCCATGCCCACGGGCACCTCGAATATGCGGCCGGTTCTCTTGACCTCGTCCCCTTCCTTGATCTCGATATCGGAACCGAGCAGAACGGCGCCCACGTTGTCCTCTTCCAGGTTGAACGCCATGCCGATGATCCCGCCGGGGAACTCCAGCATTTCGCCGGCCAGGCAGTTCTCCAGGCCATAGATTCGGGCGATACCATCACCCACGGAGATGACAACCCCGACCTCCTTGAGCTCCACCTTCTGTTCGTACTTGTCGATCTGCTCCTTGATTATGGAGCTGATTTCTTCGGCTTTAATACCCATTTTACCGTCTCACCTTGTTTATATTTAGTTAAGCCGCACCCGGAGGGACTTGAGCTGGTTGGCCACGGAGCCATCGTATACGACGGAGCCGATGCGGGCCACCACGCCCCCGATTAGTGAAGGGTCGACCTTTATTTCCATAACAGCTTCCTTGCCGGAAAACTCCGACAGGCTTTTTTGCAGGGCGCCCGCTTCTTCGGCGGTCAGTTCCACAGCGCTGGTCACCCGGGCGCGAACCTTGCCCAATACCTCAAAGGATATCCGCTCGAACTCGGCGGCGATGAACCGGATGATGTCCATCCGTTTCTTTTTCAGGACATGGACCAGGGCCTTTCTGGAAGCGTCGGCCAGGTCCATCTTCTCCATTATATTATTCAGGATCGCAAGTTTGGCCTCCGGGGGCACAGCCGGATTCAGCATGACCATTTTCAGCGTTTTCTCCCCTTCGAAAACCGAGGAAAATGCGGCGAAATCCCGCCCCATGGCCTCCAGGGGGCCAGGCTCGGGAAATTTCTCCACAAACGCTTTGGCATAGCGCCGGGCGATGGCGGTCTCCTTCAATTGTTTTTCTCCATATTAGAGATGTATTCCTCCAGCAGGGCCTTGTGGTCCGCCGGGCCGATATTCTTTTTCAGCAACTCCTCGGCGGTGGCGATGGCCAGCAACGTGGTCTCCTTCTGGAGCCTTTGACGCGCCTGCTCGGTTTCCATATCGATCTGGTCCGAAGCGCGGCTGAGCACGGCCTGGGCCGCCTTTTCCGCCTGTTCCAGGATCCGCTGGCGGATCTGCTCCGCCTCGGTTTTAGCCTCCGCCATGGCCCTGCCATGCTCGGCTTTGATCTCTTCGAGTTTCTTCTGGTAATCGGCCACGTTGCGCTCGGCCATTTCCCGGGCCTCGTTCAACTCGCGGATTTCATCCCGGATGTCCTTGGAGCGCTTTTTCAGCGCCGGGCCGGCAAAGCGGGAGATGATGTACACGACGGCGCCCACCACCACCAGGGAGTTGAAGATCCTTCCGCCATCCCTGGCCCAGCTCCACTCCGTGGCCATGGCCAGCCCGCCGGAGGCCCATGCGGCCTTGGCGAAAAAAAGAGTGGCCCCCGCCAGCAGAGCCGCATATCTATTTTTCATGGTATCAGACGCCTCTTCCCAGGATTTTCCCGGCCATGGACCGGGCGAATTGTTCCGTCTCCGCCTTCAGGTTGGCGGCGGCGGTTTCTGTCTGCTGTCTTATGGTGGCCCGAGCGCTTTCGATCTTGGCGTCGAACTCCTTTCGGGAGGCCGCCAGTTTGTCGCTCATCTCCTGCTGGGCCTGGACGCGGGCCTCGGCGATGGTGGCCGTGGCGTCGGCGCGGATGGTCTCCAGCCCTTTCTCATACTCACCCAGGGCTTCTTCCCCCTGTTTGCGCAGAGCTTCCGCCTCGTCCCGCAGCCCTTTCATCTCCGTCTCGCGCTTTTCGATATGCGCCAGCATCGGCTTGAAAATGAAATGGTTCAAAAAAACCAGGGACACAAGGAAGTTGACGGCCTGGACCCAAAATGTCCAGTTAATCTCGATCATGAATCGTTCCCCTAAAAAACCCACCGAATGGTGGCCCGGATTCGCTTCGGCCACCGAATATAATCATCCCCAGCCAAGGTCATCGGCAGGGTATTTATCTATAAAGCCCACAAGTGTATTACGATTCGGCCTGATTTTCAACGCAATATTGCGCCCCTCTTTTGAACAGGCCCAAAACCGAAAAATCCAGGAGAAATATATGGGGTGAGCGACGGGGCTTGAACCCGCGACCACTGGAACCACAATCCAGTGCTCTACCGACTGAGCTACGCTCACCACAGCAAACGAGGATTCTCGCATTTTCAACGGACAGTTGACAACTTAAAATTACGGCGACCTTGAACTTCAGTTCCTTGCCCCCTCTTTTGCAATGCCCCGCCGCAGTGGGAGTCACATCCCCTTCCCCCTCAGCCAGTCACAGACATATCCGGCCACCTGCTCCCAACCAGGCTCGCCGATGACGTTGTGCGACATCTCGGGGAATTCGTGATATTCGGACACATGGTCGTATTTTTCCGCCACCTTGCGCGCCACCGACGCCGGAGTGATCCTGTCATTGCCCGCCCCCACCACCAGCATCGGCGCCGTCACCTTTGTCTCGTCCACCGCCGCCCCCTTTTTCGAGTCCAGCAGCCAGAACCCGATCTCGAATATGGCCCTGCCGGACTCGTGCACCATCCTGTCGTAATACAACCTCTGCTCCTCCTCTGGCGTCTGATGCAGCACGGAGTAGACCATGGTGTCAAAGGAGGCGAGGAAGGGGGTGCGCCAGAATCCCCACCGCAAAAGAGCCTCCCGGAACGAGAGAATCACCGACCAGCGCAATGCCATTATCCCGGCCGGTGACGCCGGAGTGAGCAGTATGATCGCCTTTCCCAACCCCCTGGCCGCCAGTTTCTGGGTCAGCAGCCCCCCCATGGAGTGCCCCAGGATGATGGGCGGCTTGGGAAGCTTCTTGATCTTCGCCTCCAGATCGTCAACGTAAGCCTCCAGGCCGGTGGTTCCCAGTTCCGGCGGGGGAGGAGCTTTCGGGTCCACATCGTGATGCAACAGATCGACGGCCACACAGTCATAGCCCCGCTCCCGGAAATATGGGATGTATTTGTCGAAGCACCAAGCTCCGGCCCACATGCCGTGGACCATGAATATCGTCTCGGTCATAACCCCTCCTTTGCATTTGATTGATGGGTTTGCTTTCCTAGAAAACCTTTTCCCCTAAACGAATTCCAAAATGATGGCCACGCGCATTTCAGCCCAAGACGCAGCCAATGGCGCCGTTCAGCTGTGGCTCGGCGGGGGTTATCACCTCCACCCCGGTTTCTATTTCCAGAAGTTTGCGCACCGCCATGTTTTTGGCCACCCCTCCCGAAGCCACGATGATCTTTGGCCGGTATCGCCGGATCATCGGCGCCAGCCTGGCCACCACGGAAGCGTTGGCCCCCGCCAGGATGCTTTGCGCCGAGGCTCCGTCGGAGACCAGCCCCACCACCTCCGATTCGCCGAATATGGCGCAGGTGTTGGAAAGCTTCACGGGGTTTTCCCAGCATTGCCCCAGGGTGTCCAGCGAAGCGCCCAGCGTCGCGGCGATATTTTCCAGATATCTTCCAGACCCGGCGGCGCATTTATCGTTCATCACAAAATCGTCCACCATCCCATCCCGGACGCTGATCACCTTTGTGTCCTGCCCCCCCAGGTCCACCAGGGTGAAATGGCTCAACCCGGTCTGGCTGACGGCGCCCGCCGCATGGGCCATGATTTCCGGGATCGCCCGCCCCCCCGCCACGGCCACGTTGTTCCGCCCATATCCGGTGGACACCACATGGCTCCATCGGGGAGCCCCGGCCAGCTGCGCCAGACGATAGATATCGAGATCCCGGCCACTTTTCGGGCCATGGTTGCGGCTGTCGCTGCCGCCGTTGTGGCTGTCGCTGCCGCCGTCGCGGCAGGCGAGGTAGAACTGGACAGTGTCGATCATGGCGGTGAAAGCGATATCCCGACCGGCGCCGATGGCCAGCTTCACCTGCCTGCTGCCCGCGTCCACTCCCAGGGTCAATGCTCTGTTCATACCGCCGCTCCCTTGCGCTGGGCCAGCATCCGGATAAAGCTTTCCAGCCGGATTTTTGTTCTGGCGTCGATGGCCCGGGGGGCGTCCCCCTCTATGGTGAGGATCGGGATATCCAACCGCTCCCGGAATATCAGGTCCTCCATCTGGCGGTGGCAGAAGGACTGGACATAGTGGACGATCCCGTCGATCTGCCGCCTTTCGATCTCGGTTTGTATATCATCGATCCTGGGCCCGATCTGGTATGGGTATGTGTATGCCAGGTACTGCTCCGCCAGGGTCTCCCCGCCGAAGGGCATGGTGAACTGGCGCGCCACCTCGTTGTAGAGGCAGTGGGCGCCTGTCATTTCCATGAACTCATGCAGCCCCTCCATTATCGGCGGGATGCCGATCATCCCCAGCCGGACGGGAGCGTCGATTTCCGGTCGTTGTCGGGCCTCCTCCAGGAACCGGTCGATTTTCGTCTCGAATCCATCCGGATCCCCATCGAAGTCTGACGAACTGACCAGCAGCAGATGGTTCTCGAACCCGGTGACCTTGCCGTCGCGCCAAGTGAGCAGATCCACCATATCGAGCTTTCGGCGGATGCGGTTCAGGCGGGCGCGCCATCGCTCGGAGGCTTCCTCGGAGGCGCCCAGGGAGTCGCGCAGCAGGGCCAGCTCGCTCTGCATGCTCTGCCGGTTTCGGCCATAGGGGTAGTTGAAGGGGACAGTCTCCACCCCCCGCATCCTGTATATCTCCATCAGCACATGGGTGTTGGAGCAATCGCCGCCGGTGACGGCGATCACTTTTGGGATCTTATGGTCCAGGCAGGCCGAATACATCCCCTTTATCCATCCGCATATGGTGCGGGGAAAGCCTTCCACCTCCGCCTGCTCTACATATTCGGAGCGCTTGATGTCCGTGACGAATATATTATTCAGGTCCACAGGGGCGCCGCCGGAGGCGAATACGATCTCCGCCGGGATGGTGGTGGTGATTCCAATTTTGTTCAAATCCTAATCCTGGGCGCGGCGCCGGGGGAACCGGAACACGAAGTTTTGCACTGCCTTGGCTATCTCCAAAGCGGAATATAGGATATATTCTACCTTATTTGTATGAATAGCGGAATAATCCGTTTCACAGACGAAGAAGCTGGACACAACAATGAATTTCGCAGATGGATCATGATTTCCCCAGGCCTGAGGAGTTCTCCACAGCGCCTGTGGATAACTTGTGGCAAACCCTGGGTTCTGGAATTATAAACTGTTTAATTTTTAAAGAGTTACCACAGATTGCTCTATGATCGAACAATCGTATCTTGTTGATATACAAGGCTATACAGTATTTACCCCCCGCCAATTGACGTATGTGGAATGCGGACTCATATTCTGCTAACATTTATCAACAATATTGATTACGACCCTCAAAAAACATGTATAACTTCCAGTTAAAGCTTGAGTTTCCTCCGGACCGGGACGACACCTTCGAGAACTTCATCCAGAGCCCGGAGAACAGGACTTGCGCCGCTTTGTGCCACCAGTTTTCCACCTTGCAGGATGCGGCCCCCAAGGGGCTGGTTATTCACGGTCCGGCCCTGTGTGGAAAGACCCATCTGCTGGCCGCCATGGGGCAGGTGGCCAGCCGGAGCGTGGGGTCGGCCTCCGCGGTGTATCTGGATTGCGCCCAACTGGCCGCAGAGGGGCGCCAGAAGGATATGTATGGCAGGTTGGCTGAATACGTGGGCGCCATGGAGAGGGCTGTGTTCCTGACGGTGGACCGGCTGGAGGCGGCCCAGGACGAGGAAGAACTGTGCAATCTGGTGTTCAACCTGTATAATGAAGTAACCGGCAAGCCAAATGGAAGGTTCGCCGCGGCGTCGGCGGTATCCCCGCCCCAGTGGCGCTTCCCGGACTGGCTTTCCACCCGGCTGTTGTGGGGCCATGTGGCCGAGCTGAGGCCGGTGGGAGACGAGGCCAGGCCCCAGGTTCTGATGAAGATGGCCGCGGACATGCGCATGGTTCTTCCCCGGGAAGCGGCCTTGTGGCTGGTGACGCGGCTGCCCCGGGACCCGGAAAGCCAGTGGCAGGCGTTGGGCCGGATAGACAGACTCTCCTTGACAAAGGGGAGGAAAATTAGTATACCTTTGATAAAAGAAGCAGTGGAGCAAGTCGATGGCCAGTGACCAGTCACCTAAGAAATTCCCGAAAGTCAGGGGCGATTTTATCGACTGTCCCCATTGCGGCTGCCCCAACCGGCCCACGGACCACACATGCTCCTTCTGTGATAAAGTCCTGTCCAACTCCCCCGGAGTCTCCTCCCGGATCAAGAAAGCCGTGGATAGGGTGAAGTGGCGATACAACATGCGCCGGGGCCACCCCATCTCCGCCAGGGGGATGATGGCCACCGCCATGATTATGGTGCTCAGCGTGTCTCTGGCCAGCTTGGGGGGCTATTTCACCTATCAGGGTATCATCGGAGGCACGGTTTCGTGGACCCTTATCGGGGCGATCTTCGTGATTTATGGCCTCTATTCCGCCGCCTTTGTCCTGAAGATCGTAGGGAAATAATCCCATCTTTCGCGCCTGTGTCCTGTTGCGCTTTCATTTCCCCCGGAAGTGGTAATTCGCTCAATCCAGCAAATCACTTTTTTCGGGGCCGGGCGATGGTGAATCCGCTGTATCCCACCACCGAAGAGTAATCGCCGCTGGCGTCGCCAGATGTGGAGTATCCCACCAGGGTCGCCGATTCGGCCCCCAGTTTCCTGCAAACCTCCAGCACCACGGCGGTGGGCTGGGCGCCACACATCGAAATCCGATTGTCCCGCACCGTTTTCAGCAGCCCCACGGCGTCCAGTGCCTCGATCCGGTCCATGGCCATCCGGTCCAGCTTGTTGGCTTTTTCCTGGGGGATATAGTGGCTCATGTCGGTGCTGGCGGCCAGGGTCACCGGTTTGCGATATTTCACGATCCCTTTGTATACGCAGTCGGCCAGCTCCAGTACTTCATCGTCATCAACCCTGGACATGATGATGGGGACTATTTGCGTCCCGGGGGAAAAGTGCTCCAGCAACGGCAGATGTACTTCCAGGGAATGCTCATCTTCATGCGCCCATCCGGCGTCATGGATCTCGCAGGATGAACCCAGCAACAAGGTCGCCAGCGCGGAATCAATATTGGCGGCTCCACCGGGGAAATTCCAGGTTCCCCTGGCCATCATGCATATGGTCGGGGCGGCCACCCCCTGGCCATTACCATGGTTTGGGCCAAAAAAGATGACAGGCCCGGAGATTCTGGCGCGGGAGTACACCCTGGCGGCCACCTGGCCTGAGTATTTATATCCGGCATGAGGGGCGATCAATCCCACCACTTCTTCCCTGGGGCCGCTATCCAGAGCGAACTCTTTGATTTGTCGGGCGATACCTACCCCTGAACCAGGATAGAAATACCCCGCAACGGCAGCCTTGCGAATCATCTTGCCTCCACCCAGAAAGACATGCATAAAAAATACTCACTCCCTGACCTTAATGTGGGTCAGGGGGGGCGATAAGTCAATATGCTATATTATGATACAGTTTCGCGTATCTGCCGGATATCCATAAGGTACTGATAAGGTATCTGTTCCCTGGCGAACAGTTCTCCGCCACCCATAAGCCGATCCACCACGCTGATCACACCGGCCACCTCCAGCCCCGCTTCCCGAAGAGCGTGAACAGCCTTCATGCTCGATCCTCCCGTGCTGACCACATCTTCCACCACCGCCACTTTCATCCCGGGGAACAATCGGCCTTCCACCGCTTTTCGGGTGCCATGCCCTTTGGTTTCCTTGCGGACAATCACGTTGCCCAGGTTTTTCCCCTCCATGGCCGCCACCAGGCACACGGCGGTGGATATGGGAACGGAGCCGAGTTCCATGCCTCCCACCGCGTCCACCCCCCATTTCATGGCCCAGGGATAGATCGCCTTGCCGATGAGCAGGATTCCATCGCCGTCCAGGGTGACTTCCTTCATATCGATGTAGTAGGAGGATTTCTGGCCGGAAGCCAGTGTGAACTCCCCTTCGCGATACGCTTTTGATTTCACCGCCTCAAAAAGACGGGTAATATTTTCTTCCATTTCCCCTCTTATGTCGTATAATTTGAACAAAGGGATTATATCTCAATTCGAATTCCAAAGGGCGATCCGGGTGTACGCTCTATTTCATATCCTGCATATATTATAGAGAAAGTCATGATCAATTCCGCGGAGGCTTCTATTGGGCCATACAGGCTGGCGGTGGAAAAGGGTCTGCCCGGGATCCATTCAGGCAAGATACTCGACGGTGAGTTCAGTGGAGCGTTGAAAATCTCCCTATTGGAAGTTTCCGATACACACGTCTCCAACCTGATGGAAATGGCCACCAAATCCGGAGCCCACCTGCTGGCGTATACAGCCCCTGCCGGGCGGGCAGGTATCATAGTCAGGAAGGTATTGCTGTATAGCGGCGCGCTGGAAAAAAGAAGACGGGAGAACGCCTTGCGCGCATTCGAGCCGCAGGCTTTTTATCTTGGCGGGGAAAACCTGGACGATAAACTGTCCGATCTAGTCAATTTCGTGGCCAGGCTGGAGGCCGGAGAATTCAGCGAGGCGCTGAAAATCAGGACGCAATGGCCCGACGCCCCATTCATCTGGCTTGCGGGAATGGCCCATTTCTGGAAGGGGACGCCCAGGAGCGCCTTCAAGGAATTCCAGCGGATTCCCTATGTGGAGGATGGGCTGCCGGAAGAGGAAGTTCTTTTCAAATCCGGGCTTGTCAATGGCGCC
>JAOUPQ010000062.1 GCA_029879765.1 Nitrospinota bacterium
GGCGGCCAGCCTGAAGGCTCGCCCCTCCGCCACCGTGGCCAGGGGGAGGCTGGAAAGGCTGATGACAGCGCAAAGAGAGATTTCCGCGGAGCTGACCCTGGCGAAAACAGGTTTAATAACCGATGTATTGGTGGAGGGGCTGGATCCGGAGGAAAACCTGGTCACCGGCCGGGCTCCCTGGCAGGCGCCGGAGGTGGATGGCTGTGTTATTCTGGATGGCGTGGAGGCTGGGCCAGGCCAGATTGTTCGGCTGGAAATCACAGGCGCCACCGATTACGACCTGATCGCCTCCTCCATCGAATGACCCGGCGCCTGGCCATGAATGGGGAGAGTGTCATGGAGAATATGGAAAAGAGGATTGTGTATATAACCGCGCCCGACCAGGAGGAAGGGGCCATGATCGCCAAGGCCCTGGTGTCGGAAAAGCTGGCTGCCTGCGTGAATATCGTTCCCTCCATCCGCTCCATATATATGTGGAAGGGGGAGGTGTGCGATGAAAAGGAGGTGCTTTTGATCGCCAAAACCACGGCCCGAAAGTTCCCCGCCCTGGCCCAGCGAGTTGTCAGCCTGCATTCCTATGATATTCCGGAGGTTATCGCCGCGCCCATAGCCGATGGGTCGATTCCCTACATGGAATGGATAGACGAGGCTTTGGGTGGATGATTATGTATGGTTTTCGGTAGACGCCTCATTTCAACCATGGCTGAAAATAAATTTTATTTGCGAATATTTATTTGAAATATAACGCAAAAAAGGCTAGGATAAAAACCTTACAAGGGTATGACGCAGGTCAGAGGGACTCGCTGCCCGGATGGGGATCAACTGGTTTTCCACAGGTGGATGTTTTTGAATGACTAAGATAGATATTATCAACCGCATCGCCGAGCGCACAGGCCTTCCTAAACAGGATGCGGAGACAGCCATCGAAACTATTATCTCCCTGATAAAAGGAACGTTGGCCAAGGACGAGCAAGTGATCCTGCGAAGGTTCGGCTCGTTCCAGACAAGAACAAAAAACCCAAGAATGGGACGTAACCCGAAAACCGGCGAAGAGGCGGAAATATCCGCCAGAACCGTGGTGCGCTTCAAGGCGGGAAAGCACTTCAAGCAAGCTGTAAATGGCGAGTTGCCCATCAGCGAAGTGATCGAGTAACCTCCCGTCTTCGGCCACAAGGGCTGTTGGCCCGGGGCGCCCCCATCCACACATTCCGCTATCGGAGGCTTTTTCATGCTCAAGGAAATATACAGAAACCTGCTGACCCAGATAGGTGAAAACCCGGATAGGGAAGGGCTGCTCAAAACTCCGGAGCGGATGGAAAGATCCATGCGCTTTCTCACCAGCGGATATCGCATGAACGCCGCCGACGTGGTTCGCGACGCGTTGTTCACCGAAGAATGCGACGACATGATCATCGTGAAGGATATCGACCTGTTCTCCCTGTGCGAGCATCACATGCTCCCCTTTTACGGCAAGGCGCATGTGGCGTATCTCCCCGATGGAAAGGTGCTGGGGCTCTCCAAGATACCCAGGGTTCTGGAAGTATATTCCCGCAGGCTGCAGGTTCAGGAACGGCTGACCAACCAGGTCGCCAATGCGCTGGAGGAGCTTTTGCAACCGAGGGGAGTGGCGGTGGTGATCGAGGCTCTGCACCTGTGCATGGCCATGCGGGGGGTGGAAAAGCAGAACTCCACCACCATCACCTCGGCCATGCTCGGCTCCTTCAAGTCCGACTCCAGGACCCGCCAGGAGTTCTTGTCGCTGATAAGAAAATAGAGCCAGGCGCAGGCTCCCCTGCCCGATCTTCCCCGTCGCCGGGTCGGCTGATCACTTCTCCGGCCGTCGCCACCACTCCTGCTCGCGGCCGTCGCGGACCGATTCGAGGATCTTCACATAGCTGGCGTATCGCGATTCCGTGAGCGCTCCATCTTCCACCGCCTCCTTCACGGCGCACTCCGGCTCCGTCTCGTGCATGCAGTCGCGGAACTTGCATCCTCCCACCAGTTCTTCCATCCCCGGAAAATGCCGCGCCAGGTCTTCGGGCGCCAGGCCGGTGGGGGCGAACTGGCGGATGCCCGGCGAGTCTATCAAGGCCCCGCCCCCCGGCAGGGGCACTGTCAGCGCCATGGATGTGGTGTGGCGCCCTTTGCCGGTGGCCTGGCTCATCTTGCCTGTCTTGCGGCTCATCTTTGGCGCAAGCTGGTTGAGAATAGACGTTTTCCCCACGCCGGACTGGCCGGCCATGACCGATAGCTTCCCCGCCAGCGCCGCGGCCATCTCGTCTATCCCCTGGCCGGAAATGGCGGAGAGGTTTATCACCCGATATCCGAAGGATGCGTATTCGGACACCGCTTCCATGTCCTCGGGGCCGGTGGAAAGGTCGATTTTGTTCAGCGCGATGACCGGCGCCACTCCCGAATGGGCGGCGGCCACCAAAAACCGGTCGATTAGCGGCATCTTGAAAAGGTCCCCGCAAGCGGTGACTATGAGCATCAGGTCGATATTCGTCGCCAGGATATCCTCCCCGCCGCTGGGGCTTTTGCGGGCCAATTGATTGGCTCTGGGCAAAAGGACGCGAGGCCGCCCCTTTTCGAACAGGACCAAATCCCCCACCACCCACTCCTGGCGGTGGGGCCTTTTGCATTCCACCTCTCCCTGGGAAGAAACGATGCGCACCACCTTGCCGTGATGGGCGATGACCCGCCCCACAAGCCTCCCCTCCGGATCCTCGGGGATGGTGGCCGCCAGGGGGTGTGTTGTCTCGCCGGTCATGGGCTTGGGTTACTTCAGCTTTTCCTTCAGTATCTGGTTCACCATGTCCGGGCTGGCCTTGCCCCGGGTGGCCCGCATCACCTGCCCCACGAAGAACCCGATCAGCTTGTCCTTGCCAGCCTTGTAATCGGCCACCTGGGATGGGTTGGCCGCCAGGATCTTGTCCACCTCCCCCTCGATGGATGAAGTGTCGGTGATCTGGGTCAGTCCCTTTTGCTCCACGATCTTTTCCGGATCCAGGCCACTTTGGGCCATCTCCTCGAACACGGTCTTGGCGATTTTGCCGCTGATGGCGCCGGAGTCTATCATCCCCACCATCTTGGAGAGCATGGCCGGGGTGACGGGGAGATCGGCGGGGGCGGCGCCGGTTTCCTTCACCACACGCAGCACCTCCCCCATCACCCAGTTGGAGATGATCTTGGGGCTTTTGGCGCCCCTGGCCGCCTGCTCGAAGTAATCCGCTGTGGCGCGGGTGGAGCAGAGCACCAGGGCGTCGTATTCCGGCAATTCATATTCCGCCATAAACCTCTTGGCCTTTTCATCCGGCAGTTCCGGCAACGTGGCGCGGATCCGTTCCACCCAATCTTTTCCTATGACCATCGGGGCCAGGTCCGGATCGGGGAAATATCGATAGTCGTGGGCCTCCTCCTTGCTGCGCATGGAGACTGTCCTGTCGTTCTTTTCGTCATACAGGCGGGTTTCCTGCACCACCGTGCCCCCCTCGTTCAGCAATTCGGTCTGGCGGCGAATCTCGAAGTCGATCGCTCTTTGCAGGAAGCGGAAGGAGTTTACATTCTTGATTTCCGCCCGGGTGCCGAATTCCTTCTGCCCCACCGGGCGGATGGAGATGTTGGCGTCGCAACGCAGGGAGCCTTCCTCCATGTTGCAGTCGGAGACCTCCAGGTACTGCAGGATGGTCTTGAGCTTGTCCATATATCGCCGCGCCTCTTCCGAGGAGCGGATGTCCGGCTCGGAGACTATCTCCAGCAAAGGCACGCCTGTCCGGTTCAGGTCCACATAACTGGAAGATGGATCCCCCATGTTCTCCCCATGCACAAGCTTGCCCGCGTCCTCCTCCATGTGGATGCGCGTCAGGCCGATAGTCTTGTGGGCGTTGTCGGCGAAGATATCCAGCCCGCCGCCAGAGACGATGGGGAGATCATATTGGGATATCTGGTACCCCTTGGGCAGGTCCGGGTAGAAATAATTCTTCCGGTCGAACTTGGTCCATTCGGCGATTTTGCCCCCCACCGCCAGCCCCACCTTGATGGCCCGGTTGAGCACTTCGAGGTTGAGCACGGGCAACACGCCGGGCATCCCCAGGCACACCGGGCAGGTGTTGGCGTTCGGCTCCGCCCCGAAAGTGGTGGAGCAGGAGCAGAATATCTTAGTTTTGGTGGAGAGCTGTACATGTGTCTCCAGCCCGATCACAGCTTCGTAATCCATCTTTTTCCTTGAATAATCCGACCAGGCGCAGGATCGCCCCTGCGCGATGCGCCGATCGCTTTGAATGTCAAATTTCAGTTGGATCAGTATATATGAGATTCCCCCCGGTTTGCCAACTCCCAGGAGAACTTTATGGCCGTTCACCCGGGGGGAAAGCATGCGGCGGGAGCCATATTCGCTGGGCGTCACGCTGCTCCAGTAAAAACAATAGTGTATTGATAGAAGTCAGATATCTATTGCGCAAAACCCCTGTAACCGTTAAGATTTATTTCATGGAGGCAGGGTACCATGCTGAAAATGTACACGATCATGGCCCCGGAAAAAGAATTGAAACCGGGGGAGCAGCTATTCGCGCAGGGTGACTGGGGTGACAAATGTTTTAT
Organism: Nitrospinota bacterium; assembly: GCA_029879765.1. Taxonomy (GTDB): domain Bacteria; phylum Nitrospinota_A; class UBA7883; order UBA7883; family UBA7883; genus JAOUMU01. Next base: position 4,600 of record JAOUPQ010000062.1, read on the forward strand.
CGTCCAGAAGGGAAGCATCCATTTGTATTATAACCAGAAGCTATTCGCCATGATTCCCCAGGGGGAGATACTGGGGGAGATGGCTTTGATAGAAGAGAACAAAAGATTCGCCACCGCCCGGGCGGGCAAGGACGGGGCCAGGCTTTATGAGCTGTCCAAGGATCGTTTCCTGAAGCTTGTGAAGGAGCGCCCGGAGTTCTCCCTGGAGATCCTGAAGTGCATGTCCAGCAGGTTGCGCACCTGGGGTTCGCTGAACATTCGGTAGTCTGCCGCTTCGGCCACCAGATTCTCCCCGGTTTCGTGACCTGGAATCAATGACCCGAGGGGGCTTTGCGCGCGCCCGTCCGGTCCGCCCCGTCCCAACTCTGTTTTTGCATGCCGTGACATATGGGGCTTGATCGCCTTCCACTATCCTTATTTCCTCGAGCAGCCGGAATGCGCGGGATCTGCTAGAGAAAATCCTGTTTCATTATAGACACCCCTGCTGTAGGCATGCGGACCCTGTATGTAACTCAACATCGCGTCGCCTGATCTACTTTGATCCGGCCCCCCTGGTGATATGTAAGATTATCCAGTCGGAGATAAATTAATTAATTTTTCTTCTTGACGGCTGGATATGATAAATGTTATCTACCTACATCATAATCTTACTGGCGGTGATGCTGGTCGGGATTGTGGACGCTCCATGGGGGCAAGGGTTATTAATCATCAAGGAGAGGGTTTGGGTATGGCTACGAAAGCAAGCGATGCAAGTTCGGATCACAAGCTGGACTTAAGAACGGTAGACGGCATTTCCACTGCGGATCCTAACAACGACAACCTGCTGCACGATCTGACCGCCGGACTGACGGGGGGAGACGCGGTTTTTGATTTTTTCAGCGGAAATATCCAGGCCCTGCAGAACCTGTATGAAACCATCGCCACCAGCGGGGATTCCGTATGGATAGACGGGGTTGATGAAAAATCCGGCATGCCGGTGAAGTATGTGGACAACGGAACGCATTTTCTAAGTGTGGGGGCGCAGATTCACGACACCGACACTTTGGAAAAGGGAACAGGCTCCACGACAAATTACAAGCAGGTGGGAGTGGCCTATGTCACTTTGACCACGAACCAGGGAACCAGCCAGACCATGCTGACCACGATCCATTACGCCGGGCTGGGAATAGCCGGGATCGCAGCCACCCCGGCGCTGATGAAGCTGCTCAAGCCCTTGGTGAAAGCGGCGGCCAAATTCCTGAAAAACCTGGCAATGAAAATCTATAACAAAGTAAAAGGGGGCGAAACCACGGAAGACCCGGATGAGGCGGAGGATACGGTGGAGAGCGAAGCCGGGGATGCGGCGGATGAGGCTGGCGAGGCCGGGGCTGAAGTGGGGGAGGGCATTTTCGCCGATGTCTCCTTCACCATGCTCGATGGTATCGGCGTGGTGGTGGCCGTGGGGGTCATCGCCGTTGTGCTGATCCTGGCGCTGCTGGAAAAACAGATGACCAACTACGTGAAGTTTTTCAACGTCACCCAGAAGGACATAGATTTCGGGATCTGCTACATCACAGGGAGCACAGGGCCACAAATCGCCCCGGCCAAAGTGGGACAGACCGCCAGCGTGACCAAAATAAGCCCGGCGCCCACACCTCCATGGGTCACCAGCAGCGACACCGTAATCTATCGCTCCGATCTGCAGTTCATCAACAACAATGAACTGAAAGGTATCGGGTATGTTCTCAACGCGAAAAAAAGCGGTGATTTTCCTGGGTTCAGGGTCATGATCAACATACCCAACACCGGCGACAACTCCTTGTTTGTGGAACTTGTGGACAATCAGGATTGCCAAAAGGTGTGGGATGCTCAAAAGGATAAAAACACAGGTCTCATCTCCTCCGCCACATCCGGAAAGTACCAGTTGCGCATAGCCACCAACAAGATCAGTGGCAAATCCCCGTCGCCGATAGATTCCACGGAGGGCTACAACTACGAGCATCTGATCGTGCTAACCGATGGAAGCGTGAAAGTGTAGTCAAGCCGGGGGGTGGTTGGGGCTCTGGCCGCCAACCACCAATATCTAACATGCAGGGACGGGGGTTCCCAATTACTAAAAAGATGGCTGAATTATGACAAGCAGCGCAAAAAAGGTCTCATTCCGGGCAAGCCAGACCAGCAATGGATCGCCGAAAACAGAGAAGTTCGTGGAATATCTCCAGGCCGCCCTGGAGGGAGGATCGGCCACCTTTGACTTTTTCAGTGGTGACATGCAGGCCCTCCAGGCCGTGGCGGCCAATGTTCATCAAAACGGAAACGCCGCATGGACCCAGGAGGAGAAAGGGAGCGCTCTGGGGTATGACTTCCTGGATCCTGATCTGCCGATAGCGTACACCAGGGTGGATAAGGGGACAATGGTGACCCAGTTCCATCCCAGCGCCTCGGCCATGGGGGAGGAGACGAGCGATTTCAAAGAGGCGGGGGTGGCCACCACATACCTGGTCACCGACCGCGGCCCGGTGGACGTGATAATCACATATATTGAAAAGCTGGGTCCCGCGGTGGCGGGGGCCGCCCTGTCGCCGGCGATTTTCGCCATCCTTACCGCCGTCAAGAATTTCGTCCAGCAGTTTATCACCCGGGCGTTCTCCGCGGCTTCCGAAGGCGCCGCCGACGCTGAAGCGGTGGCAGACACCGCGGCGGAAGGAGCTGCGGAAGAGGCGGCGGTGGATGGAGAAATTATCGGGGATGAATTGGCCCTTTCCGTGGAGTTCGGCCCCCTGGCCATAGCGGGCATCGCCGTGGCCGCCATCACCCTGGTAGTACTGGCCATACTCTTCTTTCTGTCCAAAACAATGACCTGTTTCATCCGGTTCTACAACTTCACGGATGCGCAATATACGTTAAAGCTCTGCTATCAGTACGATCTGAAGGTCCAGCAGGAACCCTCCACCGGTGTGATGCCCCCCACCGGGACACCACCGGCGCCCCCAGGGGTGAAGGCTCTGGACCAGGTGATATACCGGGCGGATTATACCTTGCTCAACAGCGACGACCTGCAGGGGCTGGGGCTGGTGATCTCCGCCGATGGGGACCCCACCAACCCCACGGCTTTTCCCGGATTGACGGTCATGCTGGACATCCCTTCGGTGGGGGATAACTCGATGTATATCGAGCTGGAGGGGTCCACAGACTGCCAGGGGGTTTTCGACAACTTTTCGGGAACATTCAAAAAGCTTTCCATGGCCACCTGTCACGGCCTCTTCCGGCTATATATGGCCACCAACCAGCTTGGTGGAAAGTCGGCAAGCCCTGTGACGGGGGAAGACGGGTATTTTTACGAATACCTGATAGTGGTGGAGAAGGAAGGTTATTTCGTTGAATAGAAAAACATGCAAGGTCCGCCAATTCCCTGTCGGGTACAAGGTGGCACAACCAAGATTTAAACGGAGAGGAAGATAAATGACAAACATCCAGAACGTATCGAGCAAAGGCCAGGCGGACCATAAATTCACCATAGGCCTGGGATCCAATTTTTGCGCCTCCTCGGCGATGGAAGGCTGGATGAAAACGCTCCAGGACGCCGCTGCCGGAGGAGCGCCCCTCTTCAATTTTTTCCAGGGGGAAATGGCCATTTTGAATCGGCTCTTTTATGACGTGGCCACCAGCGGGGATTCGGCCTGGATCGATGGTGAGGACTCCACCACCGGTTATCCCACGGTTTACGTAGCCAACAAGATAAGCGACACATCCATGAGCTATCTGACCGTGGGCGTGTATTTGACCGATCAGGGAAAAGAGATTTTGAAAAACGGATCCAGCGGCTCATCCCCGGAAAATATTGGGTTTTCATACATTACCATGACAGTGAAAACCGCAGATGAAACCAAAGTGAACCAGGTGGCCACCAACATGGTTCAATACTTCGGCCAGGGGATTCCCAATGTGGAGGTGGGTGACGGGCTGAAAAGCATTATCAAGGGGAACGTAAAGGTAGCCAAGAAGTTCCTTTCCATCATGGCGGACCTGGCCTTCGGAGGGAGGGCCGCCAGCAGCGTGGCCGCCGCCAGGGACAACGCCACCTCCAACGCCGCCAAAGCCTCCCAGGAATCGGAGGCCATGGGGGAAAAGATCGTTATCGGCGAGGGGGAGGAGATAACGGCGGATATAGGATACACGGCAGTGGATGCCATCGGCCTGGTCCTGTCCCTGGGGGCGCTGGTGGTGACGGTGATCCTCTCGTTGCTCTCCAAGGAAATCGCAGCTTTCGCCAGGGTGTATAACATGACAAAAGCGGATCTGGATTTCAGCGTTTGCTGGGTGAAGAAGGATTCCGCCCTGGCGGTGGCCCCCATGCTTCCCCAGAATCCTTTCACCATACCAAAAGTGGGGCCAGTCTGGACCCCCCCCTGGATCATCGGGGAAAACCCCATCCCCTTTATCGATCTGGTGTTCGCCAACACCGATTCGCTGAAAGGAGTGGGTTATGTGCTAAAAGCGCGCCCGACCGGGGACTTCCCCGGCTTTAACGTCATGGTGAACATTTCAAACGATGGCGCCAACTCCCTGTACGCCTCTTTTATCCCCACAGACGATTGTGATGGGTATTGGAATTCCCACAAGGACAAGGACACAGGGCTTGTGACCAGCGCCACCTCCCAGGATGGCAAATACAAGTTGATATTAGCCACAAACCAGGGGAGTGGGAAATCCCCCTCCCCCATGAACGGGGAGGAGGGATACAACTACGAACACCTGCTGCTGATCCAACAGATCGGCTGAAGCGTTGGACGCCAAGGATGGCAGGGCGTTTGGAACTCGGACCAGGATGAATATGGCGATTCAAGGGTGAACCCCGAAGTATTTTTGATTGCAACAACACAAAGGAGAGTAGAAGCCAATGACCACAGACAACACCAGCCAGATTTTATGGAGCAAATACACCTCAGCCCTGGCGGCCCTGATGGGAGCGGGAGGCACGGAAGCGTCGCTGCAGGTCCTCCCCATGCCCAGCATGGTGTATGGGAACAGCGGGGCCGACATGACCACGGCCCTGTCTATCTTCGCCAGCCAGATCCCCGCCTGGGGGGCCATATACCAGCCCTCCGCCTCCAGGGTCATCGACGCGTACCAGATCGTCCTGACCCAGGTGAAAGAGACGGCCACCAACGGAAAAAGTTACGAGGCCGAATATGAAAAGGAAAACACCAAGCTGGCGGATATGATGGGGAAGGCCAGTGCCTTTAAGGTGGCCAGCATCTCGAATTGGACGACAGCGATGAATGCATATACCAAGGCTGGCCTGCCCACCCAAAGCTTCACAGATTGGTTCGTGACAAACGGAGCGCAGGAATATAACACCCTGCTGGCCGCCCAGACCCAGCAGACCAAAAAGGTGTCCGACCTGTTGAAGGCGGAGGGGGTGGCGTCGCCGGTGGTGGAGGCGCTGGCCAGATTGAACGACGAGATAGACGCCGCGGCCAAGCTGCCCGCGCCCGCAGTGACCGCCAATCCCTCGGCGGATATGCTGTTCAATTGGAAAACAAAGCCCACTAACCCTGGTGGGTTCTCATTCGACAGCAAATCCAGCACCTACGATTACACAAAAACCACCTGGCAATCCCAGACCGGAGTCAAGCTGTTCGGCTTCATCTCCATCGGGTCGCGCACCGAAACCCACACCCAGGAGAACATATTCACAACCACCTCGGACTACAGCATGGACCTGAAGTTCGGCTCCCAGGCCACCGTATCCCTGCTTCAGGGTTCATGGTTCGATGCGGCGCTTCTCGTCGATTATAAAAACGGCCCGTGGATAAAAAACTCCCAGTTCGACAAAGGCCTGGCCCATCCCTATGGCCAGGACGGTGTGCTGCCGCTGGTGGTCACCTCCGCCTATGTGGTGATGAATCCCACCATCACCGTCACATTGTCGAAAACGGAGTTCACTTCATTTTATGAAACGATGAGTGGATCCTTCGCAAGCGGGGTCAACCTGGGCCCGTTCGCTTTCGGCGGATCGGCCAGCCAGGGCACATCGAACATCTGCAAGAACAGCGCGCTGAAGGACACCCAGTCCTTCACCCTTTCAGACACCTCGAACATCCCCCAGATTATCGCCGTGAGCAACCAGATTATGCCGTGACAATCCCTCTGGTCTGCTAGGCGTTGATGGGGCGCGGCTGACACGCCACCTTGGAACCGGCAGCCTGTTGGCGGATCCACCTTCCGATCCGCCGACAGGGAGGCCGGCGCCGCTGGCCGGAAAGTTGATTCGTGTGTACGCAGGGTTGTAGGCAGGGAGGAACTTTCGCCAGCCTCAAATTCAGCCGACAGCGTCCGCCGCCCTCTTCTCCCCCTCATGGTCCAGCGATTCGGCGGAAGTTGCAGCCATCATGGTTTCGGGTCGGCTTGCGCCGGAGTGGTAGTACACCGCCAAAGCTCCCACCACCATAAGTCCGGCCACGAACGAGCCCAAATCAGGTATCTCGCCAAACAGCGCGGCGCCATAAATCAGCGAAAAGAAGGGGATCAGCAGTTTGAACACGGAAGTGTCCGCCGAACCCAAACGGAAAAGCCCGATGCTGAAAAGGATCCCTGCCAACCCCAGGGAAAAAACACCCATCACGGCGGATAGCGCGGTCTGGGATAAAGAAAGAATCCGGATTTCCCCCAGCGCCGCCAACCCGCCATAGCTGGCCACCACGGCCACGGCGGAGACCCACCGGGTGACCGGAGCCCAGCCCAGTTGTTTGATCGGCTTTTCTATGGTCAAAGTCGCCGCGGCGATCAGCACGGCGGCTATGGCCAACAGGCCCACCCCCACCGCCTCGCCGTGGAAACCTCCTCGCGAGGCGCTGATCCATCCCACGCCGATAAACCCGCCTATCAGCGCGGGAACCTGCGCCCCCACGAAACGCTTGCGGCCGATGGCCCGGGCGATAACCGCGATGATAAGCACATTGGAGACCACAATAATGGAAGACAGCGACGGGGTCACCAGAATGGAGCCTTTCAGGATCAGGGTCAGGATCACCGGACCGGAGGCGCCATTGAAGGCCATGGCCCCCCAGTGGGCAAGGGAAGGCTTCTGTTTGGGGCCGCCGCGCAGGAATATGAAAAGGGTCAGCCAGGTGAAGAATGAGGCCTGGGCGACGAACACCATCATCCCCATGTTGGGGTCTCCGCTGGCGATAGGGTGGACATAGCGGGCCCAGATGTAGTTCATGGCGTAAAGAGCGCTGCCCAACGTCAATGCCGCCGCCATGGTCAGATAGGATTTGCTACTTCGCTCCATCCCTCAAGGTTATCACGAAGAGGGGGGCGGCAGGATGGAATTTGTTCCGCGCCCCCTGTCCGCTACACGGCCAATACACCCCGCAATTGATACGTAATAAAGCGGAAGCTAGTATTTTACCACTGTGCCCTTGAGAGTGACGTTGACCATAACCTTGCCAGCCGTACACTTGTAATGCGTGGCGCTTTTGCTGACATTCTTGTCCACTATGGATGCTATGTTGACCACGGCGTCCGCCTTTTCGTTAAGCGCTCTTGTCTGCAGGACGATCAGGGCGGATATGAAGGCGACCTGGCAAGACTCTTCCCTGGGCCGCATGATTCCCCTGGTCCTTTTGCTGGTGGCCCATTCCCCCACTGTTCGCTTGATGGCGGGGTGACCCTGGCCGGCGAAATAGAGAGGCACTTTGTTAGTCAGCTTCTCCTTGGCGGTGGAGGTCTCCAGCGCCTCCTTGATAGGCAGGGTCAGTTCATCATCGCGTGAGTAGGCAGGGGTGGTTGCTGCGGAAACAAGCAGGGCAACGGCCAGAATGATAAAAAGCCTGGTTTTTGTCGGCATATAATCTCCTCTATTCTGATTGATATGACAAACTTGCATTGAGCAATTCAAGACAGTCTAGCATCGATCAGGGCTATGGGCAATTATCCGGGCGCCTGTTCGAGATATCCTTTTCGCGAAATTTGCCGGGCCCGGTTGGACCCGCTATTTGCTTTGGTAATAGTAATCATATTTTGTCAGGATGGTATTGGTGAAGGTCCACGCTTCGTTATAGGAAAGGTTGCTGTCCTCCGGGATCACCACCTTTACATACAGTTTGTCTCCAATCCGGCTCTTCAGCCAGTCAAGTCTGTTGTGCAGCTCCTTGCGGGTCACCGGCTCATATTTTTCAGACCCCGCGTCCTTGAACAGGATGACATACTGGCCCCCCTCTTTTGAGTACCGCACCCCCACCACGGTCTTGTCCAGCGAGCTGCGGGCGGGGCCGATGAGCTTGTTGTATTTGTCCTCCAGGGTGGTGTAGTCTCTTCGCTGCCGGGCCAGGGCCAGCTCCAGTATCTCTTCCTTGTTCTTCATGGCCACCACAGCTTGTTCCTTATCCTTCAGCGTGGCCAGGGCGGCCTCCAGGCGGGTGTCCAGCTCCTTTATCCTGCTGTCCGCCTCTTTGGCAAGCAACTGCAAGGTTCGGTTGCGCTCCTCTTCCATCTGCGCGATCTGCCGCCGATGCGCCTGCTGGAGGTTGGCTATCTGCTCCAGGGTGGCCTTTTCCGCCTGCTTTAGCTTGGCCAGGCTCTCCGCCACTCTGCTTTCGGACATTGCCACAGCCTCATGCATTGCCGCCAGATCCTCCTCCCGCCGGGCCAGGGCCAGATCCTTTTCCTCCAGGCCCTTTTCCAGCACCCTGGCAGAGTCCCCCATCAGGATTATCTCCATCTTCTTTTTCTC
>JAOUPQ010000063.1 GCA_029879765.1 Nitrospinota bacterium
TTCCTCGAATGGACGCCGGGTCATAAGCTCCAATGCCGCGTCCAGCAGGGCCAGCTTTGTTTTCGCCGCCTTTTTCTCTCTGATAGCCATTATTTTTCCTCCTGTCTAAATATATACTCCTATTTAAATATAAATGCAAGTTTATTTTTAACACGGAAAATATTTCCGGACTAGGGATGATAAGAACGCAGGGAAGCGGGCCTGGGGATACGGGAAATCAGGAAGAATACAGACCGGGGGATGGATCGGCCAATCCGGAAAAAAAACCTGCTGGACCGGGAAAATCTATTTTATGCGATTCCGAAAAGGAGCGAGGGAAAATGACAATTACGGGTCGATGCTATACGAACCGCAGGCCGGCGTGGGAAAAGGGGCCGTCGGATTTCCGGCTCCACACCACCGTGGCATAGCGGCGTACCATGTTCATCTCCTTGATATCCACCTCGATCCTGGCGTTGGCGGGCAAGGGGCGCCCGGCGAAGAGGATTTTGGCGCCGGTGCTGGACACATCCATCAACACCGCTTCTTTTCTGCGGCCGTTGAACTCGAAAAACAGGGTGGTGATCTTCTCCACCCTGGAAGCCTCCGCGGGCCTGGTCTGCATGGTATGCCCGCAGGATGGACAGGTGAAGGTCTCCGCCTCGTGGGACGCTTCCGTGTCCAGGGTGATTTCCTTATTGCAATGGTCGCAAATTCTTGTGGATGTCATTTCTACCCAGGCTAAATATACGAGTGAACCGTATGAAGGATCATAGCGGATTATTCCGCAACCCCCAATCCCGATTATGTTATCAAAAGCGGGCGACTTTGCGAACTGAATAAATTACAGGCTTATAAAAATGTGAGAGCGTGGCCTTTATTCGCCAACCTTGCCTTTCAAAAACTCCGTATAACGCTTGTCGGTTTCCTTGATGTGGACCTTCAGCCAGGCCGAAAGAGTGGCAATGAGCTCTATGCATATCTTCTTCAATCCAGCATCGCTGGACTGGATGCGCACCATGAAATCCCGCGCCATGCTGGTCAGCTTGTCGTGGTTGTCTTTGTGGGATTCGTATTGGGGATAGTGATGGCGATACATCTCCACTTCCTCCGCCAGGAAATGGGTATATGTATAATCGCAAAGGCGGGCGGCTATCTCGGCCATGCGCTCCCTGGAGTCCTCCCCCTTGTCCGTAAGAGAATCGTACAGGTCGTTTATCATTTTGATGATCTGCTTGTGCTGGTCGTCAAACTTGGAGATCCCAACGCTGAATTCCTCCGACCACTCAATAGCGGTTTTTTTCCCGGGCATGATCCCCATGACTTATACACCTTTTGCGCAAGAAACAATATCGATGATCGGCCAAGCAGCCATCCCCTTCATTCTATTCCCCTTCGATTTCATTTAAAAGCAAGAAATCTTTCAGGCGCCCCCGCCCCCTTGACCGGGGCGATATCCAAAAGAGAAAGGGGTTGGCCCCGGCGCCTGACCATCAGATTGTCTCCGGGCGCGGATTGGCGGTATGATAACTTGAGTTGTCGTCATGGCGCCGCGCTCCGGGCCGGATCGGTCAATCCTGCGCTTGACATCTGGCCGACTGGTCTTATAACGGATTAAAGTTATTTACGGAAAGATATGGATTTTAACAAATACACATCAAAAGCGGCGCAGGCGGTGCAGGAGGCCATCTCCATCGCCAATAACATGAGCCACCAGGCGGTGAGCCCCTTCCACCTGCTTCTTGCCCTGGTGGAACAGCAGGATGGAGTGGTTCCCGCCATTCTGAAAAAACTGGGCCGCGCTCCCGGGGATATGGCCAGGCAAACCGGCGCCATCCTGGACGGCGCCCCCAAAGTCACCGGTTCCGACGGGGTATACGTCACTCCGGACCTGAAGAAAGTATTCGAGGAAGCGCTCCGGCGCACGGAGCAGCTTCGGGATGACTTCGTCACATCAGAGGCGCTTTTAATGGCCCTGCTGACGGACAAGCAGGTGGCGAACCTGCTGAAATTCAAGGAAGAAGATGTGCTTCTGGCCCTCAAGGACATCCGCGGCGGCCAGAAGGTCACCACCCAGGAGCCGGAAACCAAGTATCAGGCGCTGGAAAAATACACCCAGGATCTCACCGCCCAGGCGCTGGCCTCCAGGATGGATCCGGTCATAGGCCGGGATGAGGAAATCCGGCGGGTGATGCAGATATTGTCGCGCAGGACCAAGAACAACCCGGTGCTGGTGGGGGAGCCCGGAGTGGGGAAAACCGCCATAGTGGAGGGGCTGGCCAAAAAGATCATCGACAACGACGTGCCAGAGACCCTGAAAAACAAAAAGCTTCTGGCGCTGGATCTGGGCGCCCTGATCGCAGGCTCCAAGTATCGCGGCGAGTTCGAGGACAGGCTCAAGGCGGTGATCAACGAGGTGGAGCGCTCCGATGGCGGCATCGTGATGTTCATAGACGAGCTGCACACCGTGGTGGGGGCGGGAGGCGCCGAGGGGGCCGTGGACGCAGGCAACCTGTTAAAGCCCGCCCTGGCCCGGGGCAAACTGCGCACCATCGGCGCCACCACGGTGAAGGAGTATCGCCAGCATATCGAAAAGGACGCGGCCTTCGAGCGGCGATTCCAGCCGGTCATGGTGGAGGAACCCTCCATGAAGGACTCCATCTCCATCCTCAGGGGACTGAAGGAGAAGTATGAGGTCCACCACGGAGTGCGGATACAGGACAACGCCATAGTGGCCGCCGTCAACCTGGCGGGCAGATATATCACCGACCGGTTTTTGCCGGACAAGGCCATCGATCTGATGGATGAGGCGGCAAGCTCCATAAGGATAGAGATCGACAGCAAGCCAACGGAAGTGGACCGGCTCCATCGCAAGATCCGCCAGCTGGAGATCGAGCGTCAGGCCCTGATAAAGGAGAAGGACCAGGCCTCCGCCAAAAGGCTGGAGGAGCTGGTGCGCGAGGCGGCGGAGCTGAAAGAGGAAAGCGCCTCGCTGGAGCTCAAATGGAACCATGAGAAGGAACTGATAGAACGACTGAAGAACTCCGACAGGGTGATCGAGGATCTGCGACGGGAAGCGGAAAGCGCGGAACGGGACGGGAAACTGGAGCGGGCGGCGGAGATAATCTATGGGGAAATTCCGGCGGTGCAGAGAAAAAGCGCCGAAGCCAAGGCGGCCATGGAAGAGATCGAAAAAGGAGACAAGATCCTTAAAGAAGAGGTGACCGCCGAGGATATCGCCAGGGTGGTCAGCCGCTGGACCGGCGTGCCGGTGGCCCGGATGCTGGCGGAGGAGGCGGAAAAGCTGGTGAAGATGGACCAGGGGATCGCCCAGCGGGTGGTGGGGCAGAAAGCGGCCATCAAGGCTGTGAGCAACGCCATCCGTCGCAGCAGGGCCGGATTGCAGGAGGAGAGCCGCCCCCTGGGCGCTTTCATCTTCCTGGGGCCCACCGGGGTGGGGAAGACGGAACTGGCCAAGGCGCTGTCCGAATTTTTGTTCGATACGGAAAAAGCGATGGTGCGCATCGACATGAGCGAGTATATGGAAAAGCACTCCGTGGCCCGCCTCATCGGCGCCCCTCCGGGCTATGTGGGCCACGAGGAAGGGGGCCAGCTGACCGAGGCGGTGCGAAGACGGCCATACAGCGTGGTGTTGTTCGACGAGATCGAAAAGGCCCACCCGGATGTATTCAACACATTGCTGCAGATGCTCGATGATGGCAGGCTCACCGACTCCAAGGGGAGAACCGTGAACTTCACAAACACCGTCATCATCATGACCTCCAACCTGGGCAGCCGGGAGATCGCCGAACATTCCGAGGACAGGGCCAGGCAGGAAACCGCCGCCAGGGAGACGCTCAAATCGGCGTTCCGTCCGGAGTTTTTGAACCGGATAGACGAAGTGATTATCTTCCAGGGTCTCACCCGGGAGGAGATCAAGGATATCGCCCGCCTGCAGATCAAGCTGGTGGCGGCGCGGCTGGCCAAAAAGGAGATATCGCTGAAGGTTTCCGAAGAGGCTTTGGCCATGGTGGCCAAGGAAGGTTACGACGAGGTGTATGGCGCCCGTCCGCTAAAGCGGCTTATACAGAATGAGATCCTGGATGAATTATCCCTTCTGATCGTCGAGGGAAAAATCAAGGAGAAGGACACGGCGACTGTGGACGTGGAAGAAGGGCGGATCGTGGTGCAAAAAGATGGCCCGCCGGTGGCGCAGCGCGCGTTGCGCCTTATTTAAAAGACCCCCGCCTGCCATAGGATGAAGACCAGGTAGCCGACAAGAATGACGGCGCCGGGAATCCTGCCCATTCGGCCCATGGCGGCGAAGGGGATCAGCGCCACGGAAAAGAAGAGCATCACCATCATCTCGTTGGCCCATGTGCCGGAGCCCACGGGGATGGGCCTGGCCAGAGAGGTGGCCCCCATGACAAACCCGATGTTGAATATGTTGGAGCCGATGACGTTGCCCACGGCGATGTCCGATTTTTTCCGGTATGCGGCCACCACGGTGGTGGCCAGCTCCGGCAGGCTGGTGCCCACCGCAACGATGGTCATGCCGATGACAAGCTCGCTTATATGCAACGCCCTGGCGATGGAGATGGCCGACTCCACCAGAAAATGGGCGCCCAGCAGAACCCCGCCGATCCCCAGGGCGGTGATCAGCAGCGCCTTTTGCAGGCCGTCCCCATGCTCCTTCTTTTCCGCCTCGATCGCCTCGATATCCACTTCGTCCATATGGCTTGAGGCGGTCTTTACGCAATAGACCGTGAAGGCGAGCAGCCCGGCCAACAACAACGCCCCCTCTATCCTGGAAATTTCCCCGTCATAGCTCAGCGCCAGCAATACCGCGGAAAATATCAGCATCAGGGGGATATCCCTGGCGAAGGTGCGGCGCTGGATCGTAACGGTGAACAGAGCCGCCCCCGCCGCCAGCACCAGCCCGATATTGGCGATGTTGGAGCCCACCACGTTGCCCAGGGCGATATCGTCGGCATGGCGATACACCGCCACCAGGCACACCACAAGCTCCGGCAGGCTGGTGCCGAAGGCCACCACCGTCAGCCCGATTATCACAGGGTTCACCCCAAGCGTCAGCGAGGTGTTGATGGAGCCGGAGACCAGATATTCGGCGCCGTAATAGAGCACCAGAAAGCCGACGGCCAGCGTCAATATGTCAATTAGCATCCGGCCACCTTATATCAGGCCCTTGTCGCGATACCAGTCAAAAGTCAGGCGGGCGCCCTGCTCCAAACCCACCTTCGGCTGATACCCCAGATCCCTGGCAGCCTTGTCGATGGAGTAGCTGTGGTTCTTCACGAATATATCCACATACCTGCGGGACATGGGGGGCTCCACGCCGAAGAAGGAACATGCAGTCTCGCATATAAAGGAATAAAGGCGGAACATGGCCCCGGGCAGACGCCGGACATGAAGCTCCACCTCCCCTGCCCCTGCGATGATTTCCGCCATTCGGTTCAGCGAAATGCTCTCCTGCCCGGCGATGATATACGCCTCTCCCGGCGCCTTTCCGGATTCATAGGCCAGGATCAGCGCTTCCACCAGATCGCTGATATAAACGGGGTGGATGGAGTTTTCCCCATCGCCGTACATGGTGAAAGACCCTTTGGCGAGATCCTGGAATATCCTCAGGCCGCGCATGTCCCCCGGGCCATACACCCTGGAGGGGCGGATCACAGTCGTCTCCAACCCTTTTTTCCCATTGGCGGCCAGCGCCGCCTGCTCTCCATGCTCCTTGGTCACCTGATAGATATCATCCCCGGCCAGGGGTGATTCCTCGTTACCAGGCGGATTGGAGATATGGCCATGCACATCGGCGGTGGAGCAGAAAACGAACCTGCGCGCTCCCGCCTCGGCGGCGGCGTGCAAAAGCTCCTTGGTGGCGGTGACATTCACATCCCAATATTCGGCGTCCCGCTTGAATGTATGCCCCGCGACTCCCGCCAGATGAAACACCCCTTCCACCCCGTCGAGCAACTGGCCGATGGGGCCTGCGTCCCGCAAACCACCCTGGATGATCTCCAGCCCCATGGCCCGCAGCCCGGTGATGTCGGAATGGGGCCCGGCGAAGGCGCGGACTGTATAGCCTCGCTCTTTCAGTTCCGCGCAAAGAGCGGCGCCGATGAACCCGGAGGCGCCGGTCACCGCCACTAGGCGCTCGTTTGAAAGCTTGTTATTCATAATCAATAAGCCCTTGGGATACACTCAATAACGCATATGAACCCACCAATAATATAAGCGCTCCCGCGCCTTCCCTGCCTGCAAAAAGAGGTTTATTCATTCAGGTTCCGCCTCTTTTTCTTTCGGGAATCGCAGGGAGAGCAGGACACATGTTAGCAGTGTTGTGGCGATGAATCCAAGGGAAAGCAGAACCGGCACATGGATATATCCGGAAAGGGTCATTTTCAGCCCCAGTACCACCAGGATAAGCGACAGGCCGTAGTTGAGATAGTGGAACATCCGCATCAGGCCGGACAAAGCGAAAAAGAGGGAGCGCAGACCGAGGATGGCGAAGATGTTGGATGTGTATATGATGAACGGATCGAGGGTGATGGCCATAATGGCGGGGATGGAATCGACGGCGAAAATCACATCCGATGTCTCTATCATTATGACGGCAACGAACAGCGGCGTGGCGGCCCAACGCCCATCGACTTTCACAAAAAAATCGCTCCCATGGAAATAGGTCACGGTGGGCATGATTTTTTTGAACAACCGGAGCGCCAGGTTTTTCTCCGGATGGACATTTATATCCCCCGCCATGGAAAGCTTGGCGCCGGTGTATATCAGGAACACACCGAAGACATATATCATCCAGTGGAAGTTACTTATCAGGGCGATCCCCGCCAGGATGAAGGTGAGCCGCATGATGATGGCGCCCAGAATACCAAGAAACAGCACTTTTGGCTGGTACTTGGCCGGAACCTGGAAATAGTTGAATATGATGATGAACACGAACAGGTTGTCCAGGCTCAGCGATTCCTCGATCAGGTATCCGGTGAGGAAAACAAGAGCTGTCTCCGGCCCTTTCCAGAAATATACCCCGACACAGAACATCATGGCCAGGCTGACCCAGAAGGCTGACATCTTCAGCGCCAATTGAATGGGGATCTCTGTGTCCTTGGTGTGCAGGATCACCAGATCCAGCCATAAAGCGGCGATTATGAACAGGATAAACGCGGCCCAGGGAATTAACTCTAGCATGATGATTCTCCAGACTATCCTAAAACGCGCGCACTCCGCAAAGCATCAACCTTTCCCGGCGGGGGCGCTATATCGTGCATCCATATTACCATTTCCCTATTCCACTTTGTAAAAAGTCGGATATGACAAAGAAACCGAATCCGGGCCAGAAAAGATGTTTTTGGAACGGGGTCTTCTCCCCGCTATATTGCACCCGCAGGAGGTGGAGGCAAACCACACGGCAAGGCGGCCTTTACTTCCTGACGATAAATCCTTACATTACATATGCAGTTGGAGGAAGTTTGGCGCAAGTGGGGCGCTATTATAAACATAAGGAACAATTCGGGAGCGGAATATGGAAATGGACAATCTTGAGAAGTTATTAAAGGCCACCGTACAGGAAATCGAAAAAATGCTCAGCAGCAAAACAGTGGTCGGAGAGCCGATTGTTGTGGAAAACAACACGATTATCCCCCTGATTAATATAGGGTTCGGATTCGCCGCCGGTGGTGGCGCCGGAAAGGAAAGTGGAAGCGGCAAGGCTGAAGGCCAAGGGGGCGGGACCGGCGGAGGCGGAGGCGCAAAACCGGTGGCCATCCTGATCATCAACAAAGACGGTGTGCGCCTGGAGCCAATCAAGTCCGGAGCATCCAGCATGGTGGAAAAGGTGGTCGAGACCATCGGGAAAGTGGCCTCCAAAAACAGGGAGGAACCCTCCAAATAAGAGGAGCGGGATCGTGCTTTTCCTGGGGGCCTTGGCGTTGCTGCTCATAGTCGCGCTTTTGGCCATTCCTGTCGAAATCGCCTTCAACGTCCAGCGCCGGGAGAAGTTTCATTTCGCCGTTTCCATAGGCTGGCTTTTCGGCGTCGTCAGCGCCCCCCTGTCCGATAGTGGCTCCGGGCCTTCATCAGAGAGGCGAAAAAAGAAGAGCAGGAAGGGGCAGAAAAAAGACCGGGGCAGAAAAGCTTTTTCAGTTGTGTTAAACACCCGTTTCCAGCGCAGGGTGATCAGGTTTCTGAAAGATATCCTGGGTGCGATACGAATGCCAGCCTTCACCCTTCGAGCCCGGCTGGGCCTGGGGGATCCGGCGGACACGGGAATGCTTTGGGGCATTGTCGGCCCTCTTGCCGCTGTCCTTGCCGATGCGCGCAACTCCGCCGTATACATAGAGCCGGAATTCATGCATGAAACCTTCGAGATCGACTGCAGCGGAAAGGTCCGGGTCATACCAATTCAATTCGTCTACATAGCTGCCCTGTTCTTTTTGTCGCCGATCACAATCCGGATGCTGTGGGAGCTGCGGTGATGGAAAAGCTGGTGAGCGAACATCGCCTTGGCCGGCAAATGGTCATTGGAAACATGACTGTCATTCCCGTCGAGAAGACCTTTTATTCCGCCAGACTTGTCGGATCCGGCCTTTGGATGGCGGGCGCCATGGAACCGGTGGCCATTATTATAATCACCTCAGGCGGCGTCATGGCCCTGGATATGACAGCCGCCGAATTATCCCTTTCCGACATTCACCAGATGGCGCCACACCTGACCGACCAGCTGAACAAACGCCTGGAGTGAACATCGGATCACGCTCCATCTCCCGGATGGATTACTCGTCCAAGTGCCCTTCCGGAAGAGTGAAGGGGGAGAGCATGTGCAGTTTCTCCATCATCAACAGCCCGTTATGATCATCGCCGATGTTGGCGGTGACATATATGAAGTTGAACACATCTTCCGCCTGCTCCTCGTCGACGGCGATGGTGATGACATGGTTCTCCACATAATGGCCCAGGCCATGGCGGCTGCGCCCGCTTCTGCCGGCGCCTCTGGCGTGGTGGAAGCTCATGGCGGTCAGCCCCTTTTCCTCCCGCAGCTTTTTCATCAGGGGGATGGCGGAGCCCTTGGGGAGGATGCAGGTGATCAGCATGCCACCTGAAAAGCCTGCGTCAGCCATTTTCGCCCAGCGCCTTTCTTCGATTCCGCCTCATGTTGGCGATAACTTCCGGTGGGATATAGGTCGCCGCCTTTTCCAGCCGGGAGACGAACATGATCCCCATGCCAGGGGTGCTGAGCCTGGCGGTGGTGTATATCCTTTCGAAGACTCGGTCGGCCTGTTCATCGCTCACCACGATCATGATAACTTCCTTCTCCGCCTCGATGGCCACCCCCAGGGTTCCCAGTCGCTCGCGAATGCCATATCCCCGGGCGAAATACACCGTCCCCCCCTGGGCGCCGGCGTCGGTGGCGGCGTTCACCACGATGTCCGCCAGGCCCCGCTGGACTATGCATGTGATCAGCGAGACATCCGTCAAAACGAATATTTCCTTTTCTTCCATCATGCCTTCCTTTTGCATTTTTTCATCTGCCATGGCTGGTCGCCACTTTTCTGTTTACAACCAGCCCCATGCCCAGCACCGCTATGATCGGCCCCACGGAAGCCAGGGCCAGGATGCCGAAACCCTCCACCGCATCCACGGCGGACCCGAAACCCAGCCCTATGGCCAGCACCACCGGCACGGTGACAGGACCGGTGGTGACTCCGGCGCTGTCCCAGGCCACGTTGGCCATTTCCTCACTGCTCAGCGCGGTGAGCATAAAACACACAAGGTAGCCGGGAATTATCAGGTATCCCAGCGGGATGCCGTATATGATCTTCAACAGACCCATAGTCACACCAAAAGCCACCCCCAGGGCGACGGTGTACAGCAGATTCTTTTTGCTGAAAGCGCCATTGGTCAGGTTTTCCACGGTGATCCCCAGCGCCGCCAGGGCAGGCTCGGCCAAAGTGGCGGAAAACCCCAGCGCCCAGGTGAAAAACAGGGCGATGAACAGGCCTGTGTAATATCCAAACAACGGCCTCTCCGCCAGATTCTCCACCGCCGTGAACGCCGCAGGAAGCATGGCCCCGGTCTGGTTGCCCAGGCTCACCAGACCATAACTCAGGCCGATGTTAAAGCAGATGATCCCGATCAGCGAGAGGGTCAGCCCGTATACCATGTAACCTGTCCTCCGGGCCTCGGAGCGGACCACATATCGCAGGATGAAAAACAGGAACAGGATAAGAGGCACGATCGCCCGCAGCCCGGTGATGATCTCCGCCAGGGGAGTCTGGCTCAACAGCCCCGGCTCCATGGCCGAGGTGGCGCTGGCCATGGTCACGATCTGCTGGGGGTCCAGCGAACCGGCCATATATATCCCCAGCAGCATCATCCCTATAACAGGAAAGAGCGAGGCCATGGTGACGATTCCGAATCCGGCCAGGTTGCCGCCTCCCTTTCCCGCCGAGGAGGCTATGCCGATGCCCAGGGCCAGGACTATGGGCACGGTCACCGGACCTGTGGTGACGGCGCCGCAATCCCACGCCATCCCCAGCATCGGCTCCAGGGCCGGATCCCCGGTCATGTAATAGGTCAGCGAAAGGGTGACCGTGGTTGTGGCGTATATGAAGGGCTTGAGCCGCAGCCCGTAGAGGAACCGAATGGAGCCCAGCACCGCAGCCACCCCCACTCCCGCCCCCACCACCAGCACTACCGCCGTGGTGTGATAGTTCAGCATGGCATATAGATATGGCGCCTTGTGGACATCAACAATCGATCCTGCGGCCTTGAGCGCCCCCACGGCGGGCTCGGCCAACGTCACCCCGATCCCCAGCAGGAAGGCGATGAGCAATACCATCCACAACGGCGATTTTTTCGGCAAAAGATCTCCGATAGTCTCCGCAAAGGGCATCAGCCCCTGCTTGATCCCCTCCAGAAACAGCATCAGGCCGATGATCACCAGGAAAAACCCGACGGAGACCACCCAGGGATCCTGCACAGCCATCCGCAGGATCAGGACCTGAAAAACGGCCATGTATAGCGCCAGGGGAACCACCGACACGATCTGATCCCACAACCGGACGCTGATATACGGCGCGAGGATCTGCACCGCCTCGGTGGGGCTGGCCTTGATCCTGGGCTGGATGGGGGGGACAAGCTTGCCATCTTCGGAAAAAGAGGGAGCGGGGACGATATCGTTGAACCTGATTTTCCTGTAGCTGATGGAGCTTTCCCCCAGGAACTCGCCGAACCTGAATTTATTATCGATAACAAACTCCTTTGTTTTACCGGATTCATTCATATCCGGGGCCAGTCATGGTTATAGCCCAGGCTGATATCCGGCAAGGATCCTCAAACACGCTTGTAATATTCTATCCTATTTTCCCACAAGCCATGACCGGTTGGACAGTGGAGGGATGGATGGATATGGGACACCGGAGAATGAATATCCCCATATCGGCAGCATTACATGCCACGTCCAGGCGAAGAGTCACTTCGCCCGGCCATAGTCATCCTCCAACCGGATGATGTCATCCTCGCCAAAATAATCCCCCATCTGCGCTTCCACGAAGACCAGCGGAACGGCGCCGGGATTCATGATCCTGTGGGCGGCGCCTTGCGGGATATCCACGGATTGGCCCGCCTTCAATGTATATTCCTTGTCATCCAGGGTCATCACCGCCTCGCCGCTGATCACCACCCAGTGTTCCGCCCGGCGCTTATGCTTCTGGAGGCTAAGCCTTTTGCCGGGGGCCACCTGGATCCTTTTCACCTTGTGATCTTCCCGTTCACTCAGATTCTCATAGTGGCCCCAGGGGCGATGGTTCTCCCGCCCGTCCAATATTTTTTGATACAGCCCGATATACTCTTCCACCATCCTCCCGGCGGCGAACCGCTCCTCCACCCCTTTTCGGCATGCGCCCCGGTCTATGGCGCCGATCCCTCGCGCCGCCTCCACCGCGCCATCCACATCATGGACAAGAAATCCACTGGCGCCATCCTGCACAATCTCCGGGATTGATCCTTTTGCATTGGCGATCACCGGGGTCCCACAGGCCATGGCCTCCATCATGCCAAGGCCGAAAGGCCCATCGAAATTAACCAGGTTCAGCAGAGCCCTGGCGCCCCCCAGCAAGGCGGCCCGCTGCTCCGGCTCCACCGCTCCCAGGTATTCCACCCGGTCACCATCTATCAGGGGCTTCACTTTCGTCTGGTAATATTCCTCATCCTGGACGATCCCGGCGATCTTGAGCCGCATCCCCGCCTTCCGCGCCACGTCAATGGCCTCCAGAATTCCTTTCTCCGGATGGATCCTTCCGTAGCAAAGAAGATAGTCCCCTGGTTTTTCATTATAAGAAAACCGGTTCAGATCGACTCCTGGATGGATTGTGGCGGCGTAATCAAGCTCCCTGCTCTTATAAGCCTCGCAGGAGGCGACATAACGCGTCCTGCCATTGTATTTTTTATACACCGGCAGAGCCGCCGGGGAGGGCGATCCATGGATGGAACTCAATATCGGGATCTGGGTCATGGCGGAGTAGGTCAAGGGGAGGAAGCCAAGATGGTTGTGGATCAGGTCGAATTCATCCGCCCGTTCGAACACTTCGGAGATATGCAGACACTCCCACACCTTCGGGTCGAATCCCCCCCCTTCGGAACATGGCCCGGGGCATGGCCCCGCCAGCCTGGCCCGGGTGATGGAATCCTCCGTGGCGAAGAGGGTGACATCGATCCCGGCCTCCACAAGCCCTTCGGTCAAAACACTGACCACGCTCTCCACCGGACCATAGCTCCGAGGGGGCGTGCGCCAGGATATGGGGCTTATCATTGCTAAACGCATGATCAAATCTTTCCAATCGCAAAACTGTTAAATATCTTTCCGCAAAGCCATCCTGCGGCCAACCAGCCTACACGGCTCCGCCCAGGATCGCCCATGGGGTCGGCCAAGGCTCAAATCCGTATCCATGTAATGATACATGAAACGAAAAGAGGAGGATAATCGACGTTCATGTTTTCCCGATAATATCAGGCCCAGGACAATAGATATAGCGGGCTTTGCGCCGATTGTGTATTTTAGACGATCAATCATATACGAGCTTGATCAATGGGTTTTTCCAAAACATTGCTATGGGTCGTCGGCCTGCTGATGGTGGGCCTGGCGGTGGCCAAATCCGCCATCCCCGGCGCCTGGGATAACCGGGCCGTGATGCACGCCCAGCTTTTCCTTTTCGGATCCTTCATGTCCATTGCCGTGTGGAGGACCATTGTG
>JAOUPQ010000273.1 GCA_029879765.1 Nitrospinota bacterium
ACGATGAGCGCCTGTTCCCTGGAAAGGAAGTCAGTCAGGTCCCATGCGGTGACCGCCAGGGGATCTTGCCTGGGCCACGACATGATGTTTTGAATGATCAATACCAGAAATACCGCAGCCGCCACCGCCAGAGTGGGCCAGCCAAAGGTGGGGCGAAGAAGGATCAAGGCCGTGACAGAGAGGAGGACGACGATAATCGTCGCTATATTGTCATCACCAAAGATTGTTCTGATTTTTGATATCATGAAGTTTCTGTATATGGGCAGCATGCGGCAGCGAATACCGCATCCACCCGGCTTATAAGATCCAGCGCCTGGGCAAAAGGCGCGAAATCACTTTATGCGCATGGCGCGGTATCAGGGCGCTTCGAAGATGGTCAGCTTCACATCGGAGACCTGCCCCTGGTATCCCAGGTATCCATCTCCATCATAGGCGCCGTTGCCCAGCCCCAGGTAAGTGAGGATGATATACGGCCCTTTGGGGTCGGTCTGTGTGATGAACTTTATTTTCGGGTCGCCGACTTTCAACACAGTGCATTCTATCAGGCTGGCGGATGTGTCCCACCGGCAGTCCCATTGATACACTTCCGTGTCGTCGAAAAATTGCATCTCGTTTATGGCGTCCCACTCCTCGCAATAGCGGGGGCATGTTCCGTCGAATCGCTGGGCGATCAGCCTGTGCTGCAAAAACTGGCCTCCCTGCTTGGTGGTCATCCAGTGCCAGTTGGCCTCGTATCCTTCCCAACCCCTGGCCTTGAACACCAGGGCGAAGGTGGGGTTGCTGGGGATCATGTCGTTGTGCATTCCGCTGTAGCGGAAGGAGATCATGCCGCGGTTGACATCCAGGGTTTTGAGCTGGGTTCCTTTGTCGCTTTCGGTATCCGCGTTGATAAGCAGCGTGGCGGGAGGAGAACAGTTGGTATATACCCACACCGCCTTATAATCGCCCATTTTCTGCTGTGGACCGCAGCTGCCGTTCCCTTCGCCAGATTGGGTGGAGCCGCTCCCCGGAGTTATGGTGGGTTCGCGATTGCCGATCTTCCCGCAGGAGCCTGTCATCAGCAGGGAGGCCACCACCAGGAAAGCCCATGAAAGCGTGAATATATTCCTATACATAATACCAATTTCCCAATGCCATAATGGCTGCCCATGCTGGCGCCATATCAAAGGAAGCTCAAGATCACCCAGTCATACGCCACGAAGCCCCACAATGCCGGTGGCCTGTACTGGCTCAATTCTACCATATTATTCAGCGGTTTGAATATGTCTGGCCGTCTTTATAAGTCATCCGATTCCAAATTTCCGAAAGGCGCCCCCGCCGGGGAAAGCTTTTGTTGTAAGGATCCTGGGGCAAATGGGCCCTTATCTGCCGAATTAGCCGCAAAGAACTGAATTGTTATCATGATCCGGTCTCAGGTATAATATCCAATATGTAACAATGAGAAACTATCAGGTAGTATCCGATATCAGCTTGATGCTGGTCCTGGCGCCGAAGCTGGAGCCGGTGATGACTTCGGAAATGGAGGTCAAATTCACCGAGGTTCTGCGCGGTGAGCTGGCCGGCCTGAACGTGCACCTCTCCTCCGCCACATACATGGATACATATCACCTGTTCAAGCTCACTTCGCCTCCGGATGTCTCTCCCCTGGCGGCGGCGGACCTGGTGATGACCAAGGTTACGCCTCGTTTTCTGCAATATTTCCAGGAACTGGAAGGGTGGGGAAGCATTTACCACGACCGGGTATTCATAAAGACAGGAGATGAAATCTCCTCCCAGCAGCTCGACGACCTGCTCAACGTATCTTTGCAAGGCATCTGACCGGGGCCACCATAGCCCCGTGGAGTGGACATTCAATCCTCAAGATCCCTATATTGTCAGGTAGGATCGCCTGTGTGGTATTCCAGGATTTGCCATCTGGTGCCCAACAGGGAAAAAGGGAGGCTCTCCATGTATTCATGTGTAAAGGGATTGGCCCTGATTTGGGTCGGGATGATCCTTGCCGCCACTCCTGCCCAGAGTGAATCAGAATTTTCCGCCAATATTGCCTTCATTCTGGGGCAGAGAACCATGAGCCATTCCTATTGGTCCGGTCAGGGAGCGGAGAACATGACCTCCGTGGGGATCGACGCCTATATGGGAACCAGACGCGGGGGTCTGCTGTTGGGTATCAACACCTCCGCGCCCAGCAGCGGCTCTGGAACTGATGTTGTCGAAATAGATTTCGCCGGAAGAAGATATTTGCCCATCGGGCCCGTGTTCCGGCCATACTTTTCTCTGGGAGTTGCGATTTTCAGCTCCGATGTGAATTCCCAAAAAGACGAGACGGCGGGATATTTTGCCAACCTGGGGGTTTCGTTTTTCACCCGGCCTGTGAATGTGGGGGCGGACCTGCGCTTTGTGGCGGGCGCTGACGGCAGACCAGGAGGGCACAACGCGACGATGAACTATGTGCAATTCGCCGTGTTCTTTGGTTTCGGAAGGTAAA
The DNA here is from genome assembly GCA_029879765.1 of Nitrospinota bacterium. Lineage (GTDB taxonomy): Bacteria > Nitrospinota_A > UBA7883 > UBA7883 > UBA7883 > JAOUMU01. The sequence continues at coordinate 2,486 of JAOUPQ010000273.1, forward strand.
CAACATAATCATTGGCCGGATGGAGGATTCGCAGAACGCGAAGCAGGAGAATCTCCACCCATGTTTTACTGATCCACAAACAAACTTTTGCTGGTAGAATATCGTCATGAGTGAATGTCTGTTCTGCAAGATCGCCAGTGGGAAGATCCCCTCGGAAAAAGTCGCCGAGTCCGAAAAGCTCTTCGCATTCCGGGATATCAACCCCCAGGCCCCCACTCATATCCTCATCATTCCAAAAAAGCATATCGAGAACAACCTGTCGCTGAAGGATGAGGACAAGGAACTGATCGGCGAGGTTCACCTTTTGGCCAACCAGATCGCCATGAAGGAAGGGATCGACAAATCCGGATTCCGCCTGGTGACCAACAACGGATCGAACGCCGGCCAGGCGGTGTTTCACATTCATTTCCACCTGCTGGGTGGACGTATCATGCTCTGGCCCCCGGGCTGATTCCAGACGCATAACTTCCACAATCTATCAGGTTTTCCCAGTGCCAGACATTCCCAGGCAAACCGCCTTGCGCTCTCTTCTGGAGCTGGATAAAGGCGCCGCCAGACCAGACTCCCTGATCACCCGCTTTTGCGCCGAAAACTCCTTGCAGGGGAGGGACAGGGCCTTTGTCGCCGAACTGACCTATGGGGTCATGCGCCATCTTCGCGCGCTGGACTTCATCCTCTCCCTGGGGGCTTCCAAACCGCCGGAATCGATGGATCCTCCGGTTCTTTTCATCCTGCGTATGGGGCTGTATCAGGCCCTGGCCATGGACCGGGCCCGTTTCGCCGCAGTCAACGAATCTGTGGAACTGGCCAAATCCCAGCGTTCCACCCTGCGCGCCGCTGGCTTTGTCAACGCCGCCCTGCGCCAGACCCTGCGCCGGATCGACAAGGCGCAAATGGAGCCTGCCCCCATCTGGCAGGTGGTGGCCCGTTTCCAGCAAAAGGATTTGCCGCCCCAGCGCAAACTGGGGGAGCGCTATTCCTTTCCCGACTTTATGGTGGGCAGATGGTTGAAGAATTACGGCGCCGAACTGACAGAAAAGGTTTTGCTCCACTGCCAGGAGAAATCGGCGGCGTATATACGCTCAAACCAAGTTGCATATACACCGTTGCAAGTTTCCGACATGCTTGAGCAATACAATATAGAGGTGGAGCCATTCGAGATGGCGGAAGGATTGTGGAAGGTAGTTCATGGGCAGCTGGCGCCCGATTCCCCGCTTATCTCCCAGGGGGTGGTCCAGCCCCAGGATGGGGCATCATATCTGGCGGCGTCCCTGCTGGCGCCGGGCGCGGAGGATACGGTCCTGGATATATGCTGTGGCAAAGGGATAAAAAGCGGGTTGTTTGGCCAAACCGCCCGACAGGTGCTGGCATTCGATCTGAATTTCAGTCTGTTGAAGTCGCTGCAAACCAACATGACACGGC
>JAOUPQ010000274.1 GCA_029879765.1 Nitrospinota bacterium
CGGGAAAGGATTTGGACGGTGGGATATAAAACGTATTTATCCACCGAAGTACCATGGAAAAATATAAGCTCATTTGCTGCGCCAACGGAAACGAGGTCATGCTTGAAAAGCCTTTCGACTTCCAGACCGGCTGCCATGAAAACTCCCTGCTGAAAACCGTTTATCTGCAGGATAAGCTGGAACTTCGAAAGGATCTGCCAGGTCTCTGGAAATATATCAACTGGCTGCCCGTCAATGGCATAAACGAATACTCTTTCGGTCCCGTCACATACAAAAGCCAGGGGCTGGCCAAAGAGCTGGGGCTGTATAACCTCTGGATCAGTTTCAACGGCTATTACCCAGACTTCGGGGCGTATTACAAAACCTGCACTTTCAAAGAGTTGCACGCAGTCCTGGTGATCCAGTACGCAAAAGAGCATGGCGTGGACAAGCTGGTTCTGGCCTCCGCGGGCAACACCGCCGTGGCTTTCGCCTACATCGCCGAATTTCTCAAGTTCCCCATGGTGTGCGTGGTGCCGGAAAAATGCATGGCCAACGTGCAGGCGCCCAACATGGTTTTCCAGAATTCCAACATCATCATGCTCACCGGCGGTGATTACTCCGACGCCCTCAATGTCGCCAGAAGGCTGGCGACCCTGAAAGGATATACGTATGAAGGGGGAGCGAAAAACTTCGCCCGCCGCGCAGGGCTGGGCGTCTCCTATATGGACGCGGTGACCCGCATCGGCAGGATCCCGGATCATTACTTCCAGGGGGTGGGCAGCGGCACGGGCGCCATCGCCGCATGGCATTCCAACATGCAATTTGTCTCCGACGGCTCCTATGGAACTTATATGACCAAGCTGCACCTGGCCCAGAACAAACCGATGACCCCCATGGTCAGCGCCTGGGCGGCGGGGCGCAACTTTATCAAGCAGGAGGTGGACGTGCCCCAGGTGGACAACATTCTGGACCTGGTGGCGGCGCCGGTGCTAACCAACAAATACCCGGCATACGGGATAAGCGGTGGTGTTTATGACGCGCTCCGGGCCACGGGAGGGCTTATGTATGGCGTCAGTAACGACGAATTGTTCGAGGCGGGGGACGTGTTCAAAAGAACCGAGGGGCGGGATGTGAACCCGCCAGCCGCCGTGGCCACCGCAGCCCTGATCCGGGCGGTGAAGGAACACAAGGTGCGAAAAGGGGAGATTATTTTGCTCAATATCACAGGCGCCGGCAGGGAACAGCGCCTGCGCGACCTCTCCATCAAACCGATCAAGCCGAACCATGTCATCACAAAAGAAATAACCGACGAGCAACTAATGGAGATGCCTGTATGACACCGGAAGAAAGAACGATCCAGGCCCTGAAAAAAGCCGAAACCGGCATGGCCGCCGTCCTGCCCTGCGACAGGAACAAGAACCTGTACCAGGCCATGTTCAGCCACTTCAATTGCGTGGAGATCTCCCGCGAGGAGGAAGGGGTGGGCCTGTGCGCGGGGGCGGCGCTGGCGGGGGTCCGGCCTGTGATGCTGATACAGAACTCCGGGCTGGGGAATATGGTTAACGCCATAGCCTCGCTCACCCAGCATTACTCTTTCCCCCTCCCCATCCTCATGAGCTGGCGGGGGAAGGCTTCGGAAACCATAGAGGCTCAGCGTTGGATGGGAGAATACACCCCCAGAATAATGGACGCCATGGAAATCCCATACCATGAAATACATACTTCAGACGCCATCAAAACATTGGAAGATACTCTTTCCGGAGTGTTTGAGAAAAACGAAATCCGGGGATACCTCTTCGAGCCTGAAGTATGGAAAGGGAGCGATTTCAATCCACCCCCCTTCCCTGTCGGCAAACGCAATATCCACCTGCCCCCGTTCGAGGGACGATTGCCCAAACCGAAGGCCACCCGTTATGAATTCCTGAAGGCCGCCGCCAAAGCCATGGAAGGGAAAATGGTGGTGGGCAACATCGGCGCCCCCAGCAAGGAGCTTTGCGACGTGATGGACCAGCCCTCGAACTTCTACATGCTCGGCTCCATGGGGATGGCCACCCCCATAGCCCTGGGAGCGGCGCTGAATTCCAACAAGACAGTCATATCCATCGATGGGGATGGCAGCGCCCTGATGAACCCCTCCACCCTGGCCACCGTGGCCAGGACAGCCCCAGGCAACTTGCTGATCTTCCTTATCGACAACGGCTCCTACGGCTCCACGGGAGATCAGCCCACCGCCGCCAGCCAGACGGCGGATCTGGCCCAGGTGGCCCGTGGATTCGGAATCGACTGGATTTTGCGCACCGCCGACCCGGAAGAGGCGGCCGAGGCGGTGGCCGGATTCGATGGGGATGGCCCCCTGTTGCTGCACGCCCGGGCCTTGCCGGGCAGCGCCAGCGTCCCAAACATAACTAAAAGCCCCGCGGATATCCGCCGCGACGTATCTGATTTTCTGCAATCTTGACGGCCAGTTCCGTATACTGAGATTAAGAGCGCCAGGACGCTGGCGAAGGATGTGGAAACCGTTGGATATGACCTTATGAACTGGATAGGAAAAGTCACTTTGGGCGCGTTGGGCCTGGCCTTGCGGGGCCCCGTGGGCGCCCTGGCCGGGGTTCTGGCGGGCGCTGTGATAGACTCCGCCCCGGATGCGATAAAAACACTGTTCCCGGAGCCCACCGCCGAAGACAAGGACGTGGCCGCATATGGCCTGTTGGGCAAAGTGGCCTGCTGCGATGGAGGGATCAACCAGGATGAGCTGCGGGCCTTTATCGCATACCTGGACTCCAGAGGGGTGCAGGGAGTGGCCCGGGGAGACGCGGCGGTGATGTTCAAAGCCTCCGAGGGGAGCCAATACAGCCTGGAGCAGTTCGCCATCAGCTATTTCCGTCTGGTCAATTATGAAGACGCAAAACTGCTGATGATGGTGGAAGCGATGCTGGAGATGGCCACCGCCGATGGCCCGGTTAACCATGTGGAGGACCGGGCGATTCTTTCCACCGCGAAAATATTCATGATCAAAAAAGAGGATTTCGATCCCATCCGGAACAGGTTCAAGACCGCCACCGGCGAAGAGAGAGCCAGGGCGCCCAAAGGAAGCATGGCCCAGCGCTATGAAACCCTGGGCGTTCATGTCTCGGACTCCGATGAAACAATAAAGAAGAGATACCGCAAGCTGGTGGCCGATTTCCATCCGGACAGGATAGCCTCCAAAGACCTGCCGGAAGAGTTCACAAAATTCGCCAACAACAAGCTGTCGGAAATCAACGAAGCCTACGACGCCATCCGCAAAAGCAGGGGGATGAGCTGACGGAAGATGGATAGCCTTTCGATGACATGCCACATTTCTCTTCCAGCCGCTTCTTGCATGGCGCCATGACCACTGTCAGGATCGGCCATCTGTCCACCGGATACCATACGGCCCTGTGCGCTATCGCCCTGAAGGCGCCGGAGCATGCGGGGCTGGACCCTGTGTGGCGTCTCTTCGGCACAGGCCCCCCCATTATAAAAGCGCTGGAGGAGGGTGAGCTGGATATCGGATATGTCGGGCTTCCTCCCTCAGTGATCGGCATCGCCAGGGGCGCCGCCATAAAATGCGTGGCCGGAGGCCATATGGATGGCACCGTCCTCATAGCCCGCGCCGGATATCAGGACTCCGCCGAGGCCGGATCCATAGGCGCTGCGCTGGAGCAATTCGTGGGGAAAAAAATCGGATCCCCTTCCAAAGGCTCCATCCACGATGTGATCCTGCGCGCTTTCCTGGCCCGCCATGGACTGGAAAAAAAAGCCCATGTGGAGAATTTCCCCTGGACAGACCTGGTGGGCCAGGCGATGGAGGATGGCATAATCGACGCGGCGGTGGGAACCCCTTCCCTGCAGGCGTCGCTGGAATTGGTTTCCGGGATC
>JAOUPQ010000275.1 GCA_029879765.1 Nitrospinota bacterium
GGACTCCGATTATCCCCTCCCCCTCGCTCATTTCCTGCAAGGTCCACGGTTTGTCGATAAAATCACCCAGTTGCTGATAATCACCCCTGCGATATGCATCCATGGAGGTGTCGGCGCGCAGGAGCGAATCCTGATAATTCGCCCGAGGGTATCGGTCGTATATCAGGTGGTGGATCAATCCTTCCTCCTTGAACCGGACAATGTCGTGGATACTGGTCGGCTGGCCAGACTCGCCCACCGGCTCCGATGCAGCGCGGATGATCTTGTCGTGGTATGCCTCCTTGCGTCGGGTGAACGTGTTGGTGAGGCAGAAGGCGGCGGGTCGATAGTCGAGCATGAATACGGCGCCTCCCCGGCCAGGAGTGACTCCCGTAGTAATCAGTGGATTCTTGATGACGACATCTTCCCTGCCGTCGGTGTCGAAATCGAGCTTCTCCACCGCGATCCATGGGCCTGAGCCCCTTGTGGCCTGGTCCATCTGGTTTTCCGCCCGGATGAGGCTGGCGTACAGGGCATGGCGAAGATAGTTCAGATACAATCCGCCAAACAACCCATGCCAGTATGCGCAGTTGCATTGGCCGCGGTATAGCTCTCGGCGCGCCAGTTTTGCGGCCTCGGGGGCCTGGGCGGCGCTGGAGGAGACAGCGCGGGAGACGTATAGCATCTTCTTGTGCATCCGGTTGGACTCTTCGTACTTGGCCAGGAAGTTGTCCCACAATCCGCCCCGAAGAAAGGGCTTGTACTCCTCTTTCTTTCCGGAGGCGGAAATCTCTTCCATAGTTTTGTGGAAATTATGTTGAGCGTCCGCGTTGAGGGTCCACTCCCCCATCTCCTCGTAAGAGGCAGGCGGAAGGTATATCCGCCCCATGGGTGGATTCTCGGCGATGAACTCGGAAAAGAGGGTCATCCTGATTCTGTCCGAGTTGTCCTCCAGGGCCTTGTAAAAGTTTTCCAGCCATTTCTGGCCATACACCCATTCATGGGTTTCCGGCCACACGCCGAACTTTTCTCCGTCATCGCCATAGGTGACGCCGGACACTCCCATGTCCGAGGCGGCCCATGTGAGGTAGTCGATGGTCTCCTGGGGCATTTTGAAAGGGATGCTGTATCGCAAGTTTTTGTCGATGGGGAAAACCTTCACCGTGTTTCCATGTTTTTCGGTGATCCAATAGCCGAACATGTCCCGGGCGCCCAGCCCGGCGTAATAGAAGTGGGTGTCGTCCAGCAGGGTGTATCCTATGTCGGCGGCGCGAAGGATCTTCGGCAGCGCCGGGTCCCATATCCGCTCCGCCAGCCACATGCCGGTGGGGACGGCGCCGAACCTTTTCTTGATATATTCGTTCATCATCACCACCTGGCCGATGGCGTCCTCCTCCGGGATGGAGGTTAGGATCGGCTCATAGAACCCGCCGGAGAGAATCTCCACCTGTCCCCGTTCCGCCAGGGCGGCGATATCCTCCAGGTATGCTGGGCGATTCTCCTCGATCCACTCCAGCAGGGGGCCGCTGTGGTGGATGGCCATGCGAACCATGGGGTGGGCCTTGAGCACCTCTATCTGCGGCTTGTAGCATTTCTCGAAAGACTCCTCCATCACATGGCCGAAGTTGCCCACCGGCTGGTGGTTGTGTATGCCGATCATGAAATTGACAGCGCTCAAGCAGAAAGCCTCCCCTTTGTTTTGTTGTTATCCGCGGCCATGAAGCCGCAGGGACATGATATAGGCGAAGGGGGCGGTGTGTCACCAGTTTTGAGGACTAAATGGCGCTCCGTCGGTCATTCGGTTATACTTTCTCATATAACATCGCAAGGAGTCTTCATATTGTCCACTATAGTCGTCGTCAGGAAAAACGGCCGCGCCGTCATCGCCTCTGATTCGCTGAACACATACGGCAACATCAAGCAAAAGAGCGTCTATACCACCGGGGAGGACAAGATATTCGAGGGGCGGGGCTCCTGGTTCGGGGTGACCGGATGGGCCGTATGCGCCCAGGTGCTGCAGGATGTGCTGTCGCGCAAGGAGATCAAGCTCAACTTCACCTCCCGGGAGAAGATATTCACCTCCCTGCGCAAATTGCACCCGATCCTGAAAAAGCAGTATTACCTTATGACGGGGGACACCGGCGATGGGGATCAGCCTTTCGAGTCCAGCCAGATCCGGATGCTCATCGCCAATCCGGATGGGATATTCGAGGCGTGGTCTTGGCGGGAGGTGGCGGAGTATACCCGGTTCTGGGCCATTGGCAGCGGCCAGAAATACGCCCTGGGCGCCATGCACGCCCTTTATGACAAGCTGGATTCCGCCGAGGAGATCGCCAGGGCTGGGGCGCTGGCTGGCGCCGAGTTTGACGATGGATCCGACGCGCCAGTGCTGTTGCACGAGGTGAAACTGAAGAAGAAGCGATAGCCCACCAAAACAACTTGGTCACGATCCTGGGGGTGGATTATATGCTGGCTGGATACCCCCGATACGTGAGGGTGGATTCTGTCGGAAAACAAAAAAGCCGCCCGGCCATGAAAGCCGGACGGCTGGTACTTCCTTTGATGTAAAGGCTATTTCTTGCCTTTACCCTTTCCATTGCCCAATCCCAGCACCGAGGGATCAACACCTAGCTGTTTGCAGATATCGCCCCAGCCCATGCCGGACCTGCGCATCTCCAGGATAGTCGCCACAGGCACACCGGTGAGGTTGGAGAGTATAGTCGCCTTTTCCAACTCAGCGGCATTCTTGGCGGCTTCATCATTAGGGTCTGTCGGATCCGTGGGGACAGTCGGATCCGTGGGGACAGTCGGGTCTGTCGGGACAGTCGGATCGGTTGGGACAGTCGGATCGGTTGGGACAGTCGGGTCTGTCGGGTCCGTCGGGACAGTCGGGTCCGTGGGTACGGTTGGATCGGTGGCTATGGTACCGTAAACGATAACCCATGTGGAAGGATCAATGAAAGCATTGCCATCAATTGAAACGGCATCCGCTGTCAGAGACAACTGATACATTAACACTGGGAATGACATTTCGTCGAATACTACGCCGGTATAGTTCCCCTGGGGAATATTGGTGAACGTGAATACACCTGTCATGGGATCAACCGGGACTAATTGCACATTAGCTCCCGTTGCATCATCGATGCTGATAGACATCTGCCCCATAATGCCCATCACGGCCGAATCCGTTATGGAAGAGTTCCCCCTGGTGGCGGTCTCCATTCCCCCCGTTCCACAAGCGGCCAGGCTGGTGATAGCCAGAAGCGCAATGGCAGCATTTTTGCCGATTTTCAAGACTTTGCTTTTCATAATGTTAATACCTCTCATTTGCCCTATACCTCCACTACTGTTACAAATAGGCTCATAAAACCCTAATTATGTCCATAAATTATCAATCCATTCACATGCTCATACTAAGCAATTACGGTGCCATAAACATAAAAGACATAATCGACATATTTTCTTACTGTTACAGATGTGTATAAAATAGTGCATATCAGAATGTGTGATTTATAAAATACGCCTAAGTGTGATAAAGAAGACACTGTCTTCGCATTTCGCTGAATTTCGAACATTCATAGGTACGGAATGGATGAAGTGATAAATGATGGATTTATATATTTTCACTCACAGAAGCGAATATGTGAATAAGGACCAGCTTGTCGCTTCCAATAGTGGGAGAGAAGCTCTTCTTGATTTCGGACAGGCTCATTATTTCTTTATAGTGAGCTATCCTGATAGCAAGCACTCCTGTCAGACATATTAATACATGAGGAGGAGCGCCTGAAATAATGAAGTGCCTTGTTCAGAGATCGAAAAATTTTCTGGAGGGTCTGGAATCAGGAGATGAGCAAACGCTCAAGAAATAATTTGCGAAAGGTTGTGGGCAATGCCAGATAAT
>JAOUPQ010000064.1 GCA_029879765.1 Nitrospinota bacterium
TGGCCTCGTATCCGGAAAGCCCGAGGGAGGCCAGCAGGTTGGTGGCGCTGTTATTATCTACCATGGTAGTCAATAATACTCCGCCTCACCTTCCCCTGTCAACCCCAACTTGGCCATGGAATATAGATCCATAAAATGGCATACTTGGGGAATGAAAGGTATCGCCCGAGGCGCCATCCACCGCGCGGCGGCATGGACAAAGGAAATATGGATCATCGCCGGGGTGACCCTGGCGCTGCTTCTGGTCATAGAAGGCGGATCATACCTGGTGTACATTGCGCTGGGGCTGGATCATCCGATGGTGGGATTTCGCGCCAATGCCACGGGATTTATCGCGAAGGTGGATCCTGCCCGTTATTCGTTGGAGCTGGACAGCACTCGGGTGCGTTGGTGGCCCTATTCCTACTGGCGGGGGAAAGAATTCACCGGCGAATATATTAACGTGCATCCGTACGGGCTGCGGCGGACCGTCAACCCCCCCCACCCCGGTTTCAAACCCAATGTTTTCATGTTTGGCGGATCGCCCATGTGGGGATTCGGCGCCAGCGATGAATATACCATCCCCTCCCAGGTCTCCTCTATCCTGCACAGTAAATACGGGATCGCGGTGAATGTGGTGAATTACGCCCAGTTGGGGTTTGTCAGCTCCCAGTCGCTGCTGGAGCTTATGGGGGAGTTGCGGGGCAGGCGCCTGCCGGAGGTGGTGGTGTTTCTGGACGGGTCCAACGAAATCATCTCCACCATGGTCCACCCCACCGCAGGGATCACCCCAAACGAGGGGAACAGGGCGAGGGAGTTTAATCTGGTCAACGAAACCCGCTTTTCGGAACTGCGGATGGAGGCGTTGTACAGCCTGGTGGCCAGTTCATATACCTACACACTGGTGAAACGGGTTCGCACGCCGGGGACGGCGGAGAGTAAACAGGATCAATCGGCGGGGAAAGACTGGGAAGGAATGGCGCGCTCCTATGAGTTCAACATCTCTTCGGCGGAGTCCATATCAAAGCGTTTCTGGTATAAGCCGCTTTTCTACTGGCAGCCTTTCATTTTCAGCAAAAAGAATCTGACCGAATACGAGAAATACGCGGCGGAATATTCCGCATACATCAGGCCGGCCACAGAAGAGGCGCGAAAAAGGCTGATCAGTCGCGATTTCCAGGCCGCCGGAGTGAAGTTCACCGATCTGTCGGATCTGTTCGCCGATTCGACGGGGCCGATGTTTATGGACTGGTGCCATTTTACCGAAACGGGAAACCGCGTCATAGCCGAGGTTATGGCGGCGGATATAGCCGAGGAGCTGAAACGCCAAATTGCCGCCATCCAGGCCAGCAAGGATTCGGCCGAAGAGAGCCCGCGCGACCCTGCCGCCACGAAACCAGAAGATAACTGACAGGCGGGCAGATTGGCGCAATCAGCCATAACAGTTCTGGTTTACCTTGTGTTCTTTTTCCTGGGGGCGTTGGAGGGGAACCGCCTGCGGAAAAAGGATCCCGAGGTGAATCTGGACTCCATGCTAAAGCAGGCTCCCCATTTGTATATCCTGGTTATGGCGGCCCTTCTCCCCATTCTCATCGGGCTATATCCATCCCTGAATATATGGATAACCAGGAATGGCCCGTATCTTCTGGACCTGTATATGATGCAGGTGCGGTTTGCTCTGCTGGCGAGTATTATCGGTTATCTGTCCGGCGCCTGCCTGATCGTCGCCTTCAAGACCCATGACAAATCCAGAAACCTGCTGGCGACCGGATCGGCAATCCTGTTTTTCATTATCATCTCCATCCAATGGTGGCACACCCGCCCCGTCACAGCCGGGAAGTCATACCAATTGCGGAGCCATCAATTTATGGTCGAGCAAACCGCAAATACCGATGGAACGAGGGCGAATGAAATGATACATCGCCAAATTATCCTGCACGGCGCCAGATAAACACAATTCATTACACTGCCATTCTTTATACAAAAGCTTTTCAATTCTATCCTTTTGATATAGAATTAGATTGGTCAAGAGGGATATCCGGGAATAACGCAAGAGGCTGGGAGCGTCATGCTCTATACAGATGTTTTGCATATTCCTATCTATATTCATCTGGGCGGCTTTGGCCCCCGGGGGGTAGGCCCAGTTCATCCACGTCCGCGCCTTCGATTCCACAATGCCAATGCGGGAGACCGTCATGCCTGACACCAAAGAGATTCTGCTGGCCACGTTCAAAAATTCCCGATACGGGATGATCCTCGTCCATATGGACCAGAGCCTTAAAATGGTCAATTCCGCCGTCTGCGCCTTGCTGGGATACGAGGAGGATGAGCTGCTTCAAATGCGGTTCTGTGACTTCACCCATCCTGATGACATGGCGATAAACGAGGCGTTGTTCGAAGACCTCAAGTCGGGAAAAGGCCAGACATATGAAATAGTGAAAAGGATAAAAAGAAAAAATGGGGATATCAGGTACGCCCGCCTGACCGCCACGCCGGTTATGGATTCCATGGGCGCTCCGAAGCTGGGGGCGATAACCATGGAGGATATGACCCGTGACGAGGAAGCGGCGGAGAAGCTGCGGATCGCGGCGAAGATATATGAGAACTCCGAGGAAGGTGTGGTGGTGACAGACCGCAGCGGAGTGATCCAGTTTGTAAATCCCGCCTTCACCTTCATCACAGGTTACAGCCCGGAGGAAGCGCTGGGGAAAAACCCAAATATCCTAAAGTCCGGCAGGCATTCCAAAGAGTTTTACGAGCTGATGTGGGGCTCTTTGATAGCGGAAGGGACATGGCAGGGGGAGATATGGAACCGGCACAAAAGCGGCGAGGCGTTTCTGGAGCGATTGAGGATAACCTCCATCCTGGACCAGGAGGGGAAAGTGACCCATTACACCGCCGTTTTCAGCGATCTTACCCAGGTCCACAACAAGGAGGAGGAGATCCGCTTTCAGGCGTACCACGACATCCTCACCGGTCTGCCCAACAGGTCGCTGTATCTGGACCGGGTTCGCCAGGCCATAACCCGGGCCCAGAGAGGAGGGAAGAAGCTGGCGGTGATGTTCCTGGACCTGGACGACTTCAAGAAGATAAACGACCGGCTGAGCCATTCGGCGGGGGACCTGCTGCTGCAGGGGGTCTCCGCCCGGCTGATCAGTTGCCTGCGGGAAACCGACACGGTGGCGCGGATCGGCGGCGATGAGTTCACAATCCTGCTCGAGGATGTGGACGGGGAAAAGCAATCGTCGGTGGTGGCGGGCAAGATCATGCGGTCCATATCCGAGCCTTACCTCTACGATTCAGAGGAGCTGTATATTTCCGCCAGCCTGGGGATATCGCTCTACCCCGCCGATGGTAACTCCGTGGAGGATCTGATGAAAAACGCGGACACCGCCATGTATCACGCCAAGGACCAGGGGAAGAACAATTTCCAGTTTTTCACCGAGCCGATGAACCAGCGGGTGATCAAGCGGCTGGAGGTGGAGTCCAACCTGCGCAAGGCGCTGGACAAGGGGGAGATGTTCGCCTGTTACCAGCCGAAAATCGATCTGAAAACCGGACGCGTGGTGGGAATGGAGGCGTTGATCCGCTGGCGCAGGGAGGGGCTGGAGCTGGTGTTGCCCAACGAATTCATCCCCCTGGCCGAGGAGACCGGCCTTATCCTGGGCCTGGACGAATGGATGCTGGCCAACGCCTGCGCCTTCAACCAGAGAATACATGAAGCGGGGGACGAGGAGTTCTCCGTGTCCGTCAACGTGGCGGTGAACGTCTCCGCCAAGGCGTTCGAAAGCCCGGACCTGGCCAAAAATATCAACGATGTGGTGCATCAATCCGGCTTGAAGCCGCATTTTGTGGAACTGGAGGTGACGGAAAGCTCCATTATCCGCAATATAGACCAGGCGGTGGTGGTGTTGTGCAAGCTGCGGGAGTATGGGTTCAACATATCCATGGACGATTTTGGAACCGGTTACTCCTCGCTGAGCTACCTTTCCCGCCTTCCCATCAACATTCTTAAAATTGACCGATCGTTCATAATCGACCTCCCAACCAACAGCAAGGCCAAATCCATCGCCAAGGCCATCGTCACCATGTCCCACGAAATGGATATCAAGGTGGTGGCGGAGGGGGTGGAGACGCCGAACCAGCTGGAGTATCTTTGCGATATCGGGTGTGACGAGGTGCAGGGCTATCTGTTTTGCAAACCGCTTCTGGAGAAAGAGATGGAAGAGCTGATCCAGAGCCGGAAACATTATTTTGTCGGTTGAAGCCCCACCCTCCGGGCGTCTGGATGTCCCGGAGGTGTATAATGACGCAAGACGACACCACAGGATGTAATCAAGGAGGGGGATGGCCAAATGACGCCATCCCCTATGGTATGCGCTCATGGACGATCCTTTTTCCCAATGGCGAACCCGCAGAAAGGAGCTGGAAACCCTGGCCCGGAAGATACTGGGGGTGCAGGAAGGCGCCAGCCTGGATGAACTCAAAGCCGCATATCGCCAACATGCCAAAGCCACCCACCCGGACACAAATCCGGAGGACGCCGATTCCCACGAAAAATTCCTTAATGTAAAAGCCGCGTTCCTGGTGCTGGCCAAAGGAAAGGAAGAGGTGTTGCACGATATAAGCCAGCTTCCCGAACCGGCGGAGATGATGGATCCGGAGGAGTACCTGCGCTGGTGGGTGAAGAAATGGGGTTGACCCCGCGCCCACCTTTCCAGGCCGGACAATTGTCCGGAGAAATAGTTTGCAATCAAAGCCTTCCGATGGGAATATTCAGGCATGGCACAAATTCATATATGGCGTCATAATATATGTCAAGTAACATCGATTGACAATTTACACACCTTTGCTTCATGCATGACACACAGTAACGCCCATAGATACAACTGGATATAGCGAACGTACACAAATCTGACATTTCTGCTGCCTATTCCTGGCGATATGTCTGATATTTGGAACACTACTTTGGGTAAATTCTGCTGTTTACCGCCCGAATCTGTCTTACCCTTGTCTTATCAAATAGATACCTCGATGGCATAATTAATGCAATCTTATTATAACAAGACTAAGGCAGTCACTTTGAGAAAAGGAAATGACTATAGAAAAGGAAAAAGAAGCCGAAAGCGGCGATGTCCAAGGGAAACCGGCCAGGTTCCCAGCATAGTTCCCCAGGCAGTGGCCTTCGGAATGGAACCGGCCGGACAGAGTATAAGAGCTTTTTACGGTGGTCGGTTTCCAGGGATATAGGAGGCATGTTATGAGAAATTCGTTAATTTTATCTTTGTCCATCGGCGTTCTGGCGCTTGGTGGAGCAAATATGGCCTGGGCTGAAGACCCGGAGCAGGAATATGTGGTGGTTCGGTCCGCCGATGGTGTGAGCGTGATGGAGAAAGCCTGGGTGGTCACCAGCAGGATCGTGGTCACCACCCCGTTTGATATGGACGCCTATATGGCCGATTCCGATGGTGTGCTCACCTCCAGTAAAGCCGGGGTCAGCTTTCTGGCCAGGAACAGGTTCGAGTGGATGAAGGTATACACCAGCGATGTCGATCTGCCAGTCAGCGAGGACATCCCCAGTGAAGTCCTTAATGCGCTGTCGGGCCTGAACCAGGCTATCGAGCGCGCCGGTGGCCTGGAAAACTTCAAAAAGAGTGTCCGCCCACGGCAAAAGAAACAGCAGCGGCAAGCGCCCGTTGTGACTGCCGACCTGGATAAGACAAGGATCTCCTAGATCTCTTGATGGGGGGGGATATCCTCCCCCCTGCTTGGAGCCGTATGATGGCGCCCCGCGTTCTGTGGCGGCGCCTGCCCGGGTAATTTTTTACTATATTAACTTTTGGGGGGATTTTTGTGCGAATCGCTTTCTTGTTGCTCCTGCTGCTGGGCGTTCCCATTCCAGCGCAGGCCACCTCCCCATCGCCGCCGGTGATATTATCGGAAGATACAGACAGCTACCCTCTGGGCGCCCATATGGATATCCTGGAGGATAAAGGCGGCGCCCTCACTTTCGAGGATGTGACCTCTCCTGCATACCTCGCCCGGTTCACCCCCCTGGGGCAGGAAATCCCCAATCTGGGAATCAGCCGCAGCGCATTCTGGCTCCGTGTGGCAATATTCAACCAGTCCGAAATCCATCAGCACATGATCCTGCAGCAGTTCACCAGCTGGATTGACCAAATGGATCTGTACACGGTATTCGGCCTGGGGGAGGTGTACAGCTTTCATGCTGGCGCCGAGGCGCCCCATGGCCAGAGGCCCATCCCCGGCGCCCACTTTCTGTTCCCTCTGGACATCCGGGCGGGGGAGGAGGTGGTACTGTTTGTCCGGCTGGTGAGCGATGAGCCGATACAGGCCCCATTCACCCTGTGGCGTCCCTCCGCCCTGACTGTGCATATCCAGGGACTGAACATTTACTACGGCATGGTCCTGGGGGTCATGATGGCAATGCTCCTGCACAACTTGTTTCTGTTTATCGCGATGCGCGACAGGATCCATCTTTACTACGTGGCGTTCGTGGCCAGCCTGGTCCTGATGATAGCCGGGTACACCGGCTACTCATACCAGTATTTATGGCCGGACAGCCCGTGGATCCAGTCGCATATCGTGATCCCCTTGGGGCTTCTTGCCATGTTTCTGGCGCTGGTATTCTCCAAGTCCTTCCTCTCCACCAAAACCCGCCTGCCTGGGGTGCACAAGCTCCTCACGGCCTTGCAGGTTTTTCTGGTAATCCCCGCGCTATTCGGTCTGGCGACGGGGAGCTTTCATTTTACCAATCTCGTCAGCTCGGTCACCGGAATGGTGTTCCCCGTGCTGATGACAGCCGCCGGAATCACCGCCATCCTGCGCCGGTCCAGCCCTGCCCGGCTCT
Source organism: Nitrospinota bacterium (assembly GCA_029879765.1). GTDB lineage: Bacteria > Nitrospinota_A > UBA7883 > UBA7883 > UBA7883 > JAOUMU01. The sequence continues at coordinate 6,851 of JAOUPQ010000064.1, forward strand.
TCACCCTGGCCTGGGCCCTTTCCATATTGTGTGTCTTCTATACCATGCTCGCCGTGCTGGGCTATGGCCCGGTGGGTATAGTCTCCCAGCACGCCCTGGAAGTGGGGCTGACCCTGAGCGCGGTGGGTCTCTCCTTCGCCCTGGCGGACAAGGTGAATGCGGAGCGGGCCAGGCAGCAGATCGAGGAAGAAGAGGTGCGCATCGTGCTCACCGAGTCGAAGCAGGACCTGGAGGCGAGGGTGCGGGAGCGCACCGCGGAACTGGAGAAGGCCAAGGAACTGGCCGAAGAGGCCACGGAGATGAAGGACAGGTTCGTGGGGATGGTGTCCCACGACCTGCGCGCCCCCATAGGATCGCTGATCAACATGATGAAATACCTGAAACTGGAAAACCCGGACACCCCCACCATAGCCATCAACGAGGAGATAGTGACCCGGGTCATCGCCTCGTCGGAGAGGCTTTTGCGGCTGGTGGACAACATCCTGAACATCAGCAGGCTTTCCTCGGGAAGGCTCGAAATCAACAGAAAACCCACCGACATGTGGCATCTTGTCAACGCCCACGTCCTGGATCTGGAATTTCTCGCCATGGAAAAAGGCGTGTCCATTGTCAATAACATGCCCAGGGATTACACCCTGTCGGTGGATCCGGAGCTGTTCGGCGAGGTGCTGGGCAACCTTCTGTCCAACGGCATCAAGTTCTGCCGAAAAAGAGATACCATCACCATCTTCCGCCCGGAGGGCCAGCATGCCGCCCTGGCGGTGGGGGATACGGGAGTGGGGATCGACGGCAAGGTTCTGACAGATATTTTCCGCACCGATATCCGGATGACCACTCCGGGAACCGAAGGAGAGCAGGGAACGGGGCTGGGGCTGGCGTACTGTCACGAGATCATGCTGGCCCACGGGGGGATGATAACCGCCGAATCCCAGTTGGGAAAAGGAACCATCTTCTATCTAAGCCTGCCATGATCCAAAACGGCGCCCCCGCCACCTGCAAGTTCGATGTCGGAATCGATAGCCGGACCATGGGCCATCCCCCTGGCCGGAGCTGGATCCTGACTCTGGCTGCGGAAAACAGCGCAAAAAACAACTGATCTGTAATAAATTCAATCATTCCTCCTCTCTTGTTTCCATTTGTCGATAGAATTGCCATATATTGTCTGGTAGAAGCCGTGGCGCAATGCGCCACACCACCCAGGAAAAAGAGGAATACATCGTGCCCCTGGATGAAATAGAGATTATCAACTACGCCAAGCGTTTTTTCACTCGCGCCACAGGTGGCCACAAGGTGGCCCTGGGGATCGGGGACGACTGCGCCTCCCTGCGTCCTGCCGCCGGCCACGAGGTGCTTGTCTCCACGGACACCCTGGCCGAAGCGGTCCATTTCCTGCGCGATCTCTCCGCTCCGGAGGATATCGGCGCCAAATCGGTTCATACGGCGGTCTCCGATATCGCCGCCATGGGGGGCCGCCCCCTGGCGCTGCTGCTGTCCATAAACCTGCACGAGGCGGACCGGGGATGGATCGGGGCATACCTGCGGGGCGCTGGAAAGGCCGCCCGAGAAGTGGGCGCCCCCATCGTCGGGGGCAACGTCTCCGCCGCCGCCGCCCTCTCCTTCACCGTCACAGCGCTAGGAGAGGTTAAAAAAGGATTCCGGGTGGACCGCTCCGGCGCCCGGCCCGGGGACGCCGTCTATATAACGGGCCATCCGGGGGAGTCGGCTCTGGGGCTGGACCTGTTGACGGAGCGAAAAAGCAAATACACCCCAAGCCAAAAGCGCCTGATCCATCGTCATATCCTCCCCACCCCCAGGCTGGAATGGGGCCGGATGCTGGCGGAGCGCCAGATCCCCAGCGCCATGATCGACGTTTCCGACGGAGTGACCCTCGACTTTCGGCGCATGATCCAGGCCTCCGGCGCCGGAGGCCGGATATGGCTGGATAAAATCCCCATCTCGGAGGATGCCAGGAAGGTCATCGGCAAAAACAGTAGGGAATCCGTTCTGCAGAAGATGGTGACAGGGGGGGAAGATTATGAACTGTTGTTCACGGTGCGGCCAGCCAGGGAGGCCAGGCTGGAGCGATTGATAAAAACCGGGAAGATCGAGGCCACCAGAATAGGAGATATAACCGGGGAAAAAGGCAAGCTGGAAATTTTCGGCAAGGAAGGAAAAAAGGTTGATTTTAAGGTTGAAGGATGGTTACATAGTTAGCAATATACATCCATTGAAATATTTGGGCGATAGATAACATATACTGGATATTGTGGCGGTGGTGGTAAACCACACAATATGATGTATCTGTCGATATTTTTGGATAGTAATTGCAAGGCTGCTCCGTAGCCTCAACTTGGGTTTCTTTTTTTGCCGAAAGGAGTGGGGATGTTCTTTAAAAGCCTGGAAGTCAGGGGTTTCAAATCTTTTGTTGATCACACCAAAATAGAGTTCGAAAGTGGCGTCACGGCCATTGTGGGGCCCAACGGGTGCGGCAAAAGCAACATCGCCGACGCCATGCGCTGGGTGCTGGGGGAGCAATCCGCCAAGGCGATGCGCGGCACGAAGATGGAAGATTTCATCTTCAACGGCTCTGCCCATCGAAAACCCACGGGATTCGCCGAAGTGACCATGACCATTTCCAACGAAAACGGCGCCGTGTCCACCGCGCCATATTCCGAATATCCGGAAATCAGCGTCACCCGCAAATATTATCGCAACGGGGATTCTGATTATTACATCAACAAGGTCCCCTGCCGACTGAAGGATATTGTGGATATCTTCCTGGACACGGGAGTCTCCACCAGGACCCTGTCTGTCATCGAGCAGGGCCAGGTGACCCGCCTTATCAACGCCAAGCCGGCGGAGCGCCGCGTGTTCATCGACGAGGCGGCGGGGATAATGAAATACAAACAGCGCAGAAACGCCGCCCGCAACAAGCTGGAGCTGAGCCAGCAAAACCTGTTGCGGATCAAGGACATAGTCGCCGAGTTGGAGCGCCAGCGCTCCTCGCTGAACCGTCAGGCGAAAAAGGCGGAGCGGTACAAGACATACAAGGCCGAGGTCAGAAACCACGCCCTGCTGCACTACGCCGGTGAATACCAAAGCCTGCACTCCACCATCCGGGGGCTGGAGAACACCCTGGGGGCCCTGAAGGAGCAGGAGGAGGCCACCGCCAGCCAGCTGGCCGCCGTCCGCAACAACCTGGAGACTATCAATGTAAAGATCGCCCGCCAGGAAAAGGAGATCTCCTCCATCCGGGAGGAGAAGGGCGCCATGGAGTCCTCCATGGAAAAGAACAACCAGCACCGCCAGTTCCTCTCCACCCAGGTGGATGAGCTGAATGAGAAAAGAGGGCTGGGCCAGGCGGAGATCATCCAGGTGGAAAAGAGCATGGAAGATGGAGACGCCTGCATCCTCCGCCAAAAAGAGGAGCTGGGCGCCATAGAAACGGCCCTGGCGGAAAAGGCCGCCCAGGCCGCGGAGCTGATCGCGGAGAGGGAAGCCGCCAGGCAGGCCATGGCTGGCGTGGAAAAGGAGCTTTCCGACGGCGCCGCCGCCGCCATGGCGCTCATGGAACAGGTCTCCACATTGAGGAACCAGCAGTCGGCCATGAACACCAAGGTGGAGATGGCCGTCTCCCGCATCGCCAGCCTCGGGGAGAAAGAGGGGCGCATGGTCAAGGCCATGGAGGAGGAGAGCGAAAAGCTGGCCTCCGCCCGCCAGGCCCACGACTCCTGCGCCGCGGAGAGCGAGGCGGAACATAAAAACGTGGAGATCCTCACCGCGGAGATGGAACAGCTTTCCACCGCCATCAACGAGGCCACGGAAAAGCTGCGGGCGGTGTCGGAGAATATCGCCGCGGATCGCTCCCGGCTGGAATCCTTGCTGGAGCTGGAGCGCAACATGGAAGGATACGGCAAGGGTGTGCGGGCCTTGATGAAGCTAAAACAGGGGGGGAAGGAATCCGCCGCCGGGGTCACCGGCCTGGTGGCCGAGCATGTGACCGCTCCCGCCGGAATGGAAACCGCCGTCGCCGCCGCCCTGGGTGGACGGCTGGAAGCGGTGATGGTGGACGACTTCGAGGGGCTTAAAAAAGCTGTGGACGCCCTCAACCAGGGCGATCTGGGCTCCGCCGGATTCGTGGTGTCTTCCGCCTCCGCCGCCGCCAGGGAGCAGGCCCCGGCGCCGCAGCACCCGGCCATCCGGGGGCGGGCCTCCGACTTCATCCAGGCGGACCAGACCACATCGGGCCATCTGACCGCAGCCCTGGCGGACACCCTGGTGGTGGAAGGATTCGACAACGCCCTGGAGATATGGCGCGCCCATCCCGGTGTCTTCACCCTGGTCACCGTCAACGGCGAGGTCATCGACCGCACCGGATTCGTCACCGGCGGGCCGGGTGGGTCTGGCGCGGCCGGGCTGGTCTCCCGCAAGAGGATGATAGAGGAGTTGCAGGTGGCCCTGGAAGCCAAAGGCCAGGAGAAGGTGGCCCTGGCCGCCAACAAGGAAGAAAAGACCGCGGCCATGGGGGCCCTGAAGGGAAAACTGGCCCAAAGCCAGGCCCAGGCCCGCAAGCTGGAGCTGGAGACTGTGCGGCTGGCCAACGAAATCCGGAAAGCCGAGGCGGAGATAAAAAGGGAAAGCGGCGCCCATCAGGCTCTGTTGGCCGAGGTGGAGCAACTGCGCGGGGAAAAGGAGAAGCTGACCGGCGAACTGGCGGAGAAGAACGGGCTGATCCAGGCCCGGCTGGCCAGCAAGGAGCAGATGGACCAGGCCAACGAGGCCGCCCGCTCCCGCATCGCCCAGGCCCGCGCCACCCTGGAGGAAATCGCCAGCCGCGCCAAGGACAAGGAAGTGCAGACCACGGAGCTGAAGGGGAGGATCTCCCATGTCCAGCTGGACATCAAGCGCCTGGAGGATATCAAGGCCGCCGATATTGTGCGGGTGCAGCGGCTGAAGGAATCCATCGCCGACTCGGAGTCCAAGGAGACGAAAATGAAGGGGTCCATGGAGTCCATTGTGGCGGAGAACGCCAGGATCGCCAGGGATATCGACTCCATCACCAGCCGGATCTCCGGAAAGACCGATGAGCTCAACGAGCTGGCCGCCCAGGGGCAGACCCTGGCCGGGGAGATCGACCAGTTGGCCAAAAAGCTGGAGAGCCTGCGGGGCAATGTGTCGGAGAGCTCGCTGAAAAAATCGGAAGCGGAGATGCGCGTGGGCAACGTGGTGGAGAAGGCGGATGTGGATTTCAACATCCCAACAGAAGACCTGGCCTCCACCTCCATTCACGGGGTTGATATGGGGGACAACGAGACCAAGCTTGTCTTCCTGCGGGGCCAGCTGGGGAGAATGGGGGATGTGAACATGAGCGCCATCGAGGAGTTCGAGCAGATCGAGGAGCGTTTCACCTTCCTTTCCGCCCAGCGCGACGACCTGGAGTCCTCCATCGCCACCTTGCACAAGACGATAGAAAGCCTCAACGCCACCACCAACAAGCTGTTCATGGAGACCTTCAAGACCGTGTCGGAGAATTTCGAGAAGATATTCAAGCGGCTGTTCGGCGGAGGCAACGCCCAGATGCGCCTGGTGGAGGAGGAAGGAAAGCCGGAGCCGGGAGTGGAGATCATGGCCCAGCCACCGGGAAAGAAGAACCAGAGCATCACGCTGCTTTCCGCCGGGGAAAAGGCGATGACCGCCATTTCGCTGCTCTTCGCCGTGTTCATGAGCAAGCCCTCCCCCTTCTGTCTGCTGGACGAAATCGACGCCCCGCTGGACGAGGCCAATATCGGCCGCTTCCGCGATATGCTGAACGACATGCTGGAGAGGACCCAGTTCATCATCATAACCCACAACCAGAAGACCATGGCCTTCGCCGACCGCCTGTATGGAGTGACCCAGGAGGAAGAGGGAGTTTCCAAGGTGCTGGCTGTGAACCTGAAGGATGAGCGGCCCCACACCCTGACGGCGGCATGAGCCAGGAAGACTGATCGACCAACGCATGACGCCGGGGCCCCGACAAAGGGCTCCGGCGTTTTTTATTGATATTTCGCCCCGGCCAGGGCCATGGCGCCCATCCCCCCCCTTATTCTGGGAACGCCCTGGCGCGGTTCTCGTCAGTTCCTTATGGAGTTCACGATCATCTGGACCAGTTTCTCAGCGTCGTCGATACTGACGGCCACCAGATCCTGGTGGGTGTATGGATTTGCGGTGATCACCATCAGCAGGTCCTGATCCGGCATGACATAAAGAATCTGGCCTCCGTGGCCCAATGCGGCGAAGGCGTTATAGTCCGGCCGGATCCACCAGTAGTATCCATAC
>JAOUPQ010000276.1 GCA_029879765.1 Nitrospinota bacterium
CAGCAAAGTCACCGCTATCCTGGATGAGGAGACCGCATCCACCTATTGCGGAGTGACCCATCTTTTCTCCACTTCCCCGATCCGCTTTGGCGACCGTATCCTGGATATCGGATGTGGCGCCGGGGTGGACACGATCCTGGCCGCCCACCTGGCCGGGAAGGACGGCGCCGCCGACGGGGTGGATATGACCCCGCAGATGCTGGCTCTGGCCAGGGAGAACCAGAAGAGAACCGGATCCGACAACGTCTCCTTCTCCCAGGCTTCCGGCGAAGCTCTCCCTTTTGCGAACCACAGCTTCGATGTGGTCATCTCCAACGGTGTCTTCAACCTGATTCCGGACAAACAAAAAGCCCTGGCCGAGGCATGGCGAGTGCTCCGACCGGGGGGGCGAATGGTGATCGCGGACCAGATTTTGAGCGACGAATCCCCCCGCGATGTGGACACTATGACCAGGCACTGGGGCCGTTGACAAGGGGGCGCCATACCAGGAAAGGTTTTCCTGGCAATGATCAAGGCGGCGGGCTTTGTCTGCGGCGCCCAGGCCGAACAACCGGCCTATAACAGCTCCCCCATCACCAAAGGCGCCCTCTTCACCGCCATGAAACCGGCAGAGGGCCAGCCGCAGGAAAAACTGACAGAAGAAGAGAAGACATTGGTGGACGCCGGGGGATGCGGGGTGGGGGAGAAAACCGGCATGCCGCCGGGATACATGACCTATATGGCCAAGGCGATAACCGGCCTTGTGCTGCTTATAATATTGACAATGATACTCAAGCTCCTCGCGTTAATGGCCAGCCTTTTCTTCTGATCCAAGGCGCGAGCAATCCTCTTTATGCCCCTGGTATGTCCAATATGATACTATGCATCAATAAAGGCGGTAAATCCGGCACCTCGCTGGAGGACAGCACCTTGACCAAGGAGCTGGATGGATACAGGGAATACACCAGCAAAGTGAGATATCACCTGATTCCTGGTGTTTGGTGAATTCGTGGGGATCCTCCAAAATCCGGCCCATTTGCACTAGATAGTTAATCTGGGAACGAGAAAGCTATGGCTGGCACATCACTCTGTGTTTTTAGTCAATACTTTACCTGGTAGGCGTTCACAGGAGCGCTGAATCCTTTTAGATCAAAAGAGCCAACATCGTGGAAGGAAAACTCTTCACCACAACCTTCCCGAACGGCCTCGGAAACAAGAATAGATTCTGGCTGAGCTGTGGCGCACAGCCGAGCAGCCTGAACCACAACTGCGCCGAATAGATCCTCGTCTTCCTGGACAGGTTCCCCGGCGCTCATGCCAATACGAACCCGTAGCTCCTCCTCTGGGTGCGTTTGATTATATTCCCGAAAAGCATTCTGTATGGCCACTGCGCATTTTACCCCTTTGCCCGAATGAACAAATGAAACCATTAAACCATCGCCAGTATGCTTGATTTCGCGGCCATCGAAGGATCTTATCGCTTCTCTGCTCATAGCGTTGTGGACTCGAATATAATGCATCGCTTTTTCGTCCCCCACCGAAAGGGTCATTTTCGTTGAGTCCACCAGGTCGGTAAACATGATTGTGCGAAATGCGGAATCAACCTGAACTTCGGTGGATTTATCCGAACCGGGGCTTGGAACCGGATCCTTTATTCTGCCCAGGAACATCTCAACAGTGGAAGGATCCACCTCTATGATCTCATGCGGAATGTTTCCGTGGGATTCCGAGTGATATTTTGAAATAGTATCCTTATCGGGAGAATCCATCAGACAAAAAGCGGTGCTTCTTTTCTCGTCAAACCAGTATGTGAGAATCTGTACACCGTGTCTTCCCTGAATTTCGATATCCTGCTCATGCGCCATATCCATCATATGTTTCGTAACGCCTTTGATGAAATGACGATCCATAAATATGGGCATACAATAATTCCTCTTGCCTTAACCTAGGCTTCAAATCGGACAAGGTTATGTGTTGTATTATATTACCTACACCATCATATTACCACAGGGCAGGCAATATTTCCGCCCTGTGACGGCGCAGGAATATTTGCGGCCATATCAACTATCAGCCCGATCCTTTTTCCGGTACACTGGGGCCATGAGACCTATCGCAATGACCATTGCCGGTTCCGATTCCGGCGGCGGCGCCGGGATACAGGCGGACCTGGCCACCTTCTTCGCCCATGGCGTGTATGGCGCCTCGGTCATCACCGCGCTGACCGCCCAGAACACTGTCACCGTGGCCGGGGTGCATCCCGCTCCCGCCGAGTTCGTGGCGCTGCAGATCCGCACCGTGCTGGAGGATATCCCCGTCCGCGCGGCCAAGACCGGCATGCTGTTCGACGCGCAGATTATCCGCGCAGTGGCCAACGAGATCCGGGCGGCGGGGCTGACCGCGCTGGTGCTGGATCCTGTCATGATCGCCAAAAGCGGCGACGCGTTGCTGCGCGATGACGCGGTCCAAACCCTGATCGAGGAACTCATCCCCCTGGCCCTATGCGTCACCCCCAACATTCCGGAGGCGGAGAGGCTGGCCGACATGGAGATCCAGAACGTGGAGGATATGAAGATAGCCGCGGAACGGATCGCCAAAATGGGTCCGCCCAATGTGGTGGTGAAGGGGGGTCATATGGAAGGGGGGCGGATGCTGGTGGACGTGGCTTTTCTGGAGGGGAAGTTCATGGAGCTGGAGCGGGAGCGGATCGACACCAAAAACACCCACGGAACAGGATGCACATTCTCCGCAGCGATCACCGCCGGGCTGGCCCAGGGGAAGGATATGGAAAGCGCCGTGAAGAGCGGGTGGAACTATATAGGCGTGGCGATAAAAAGGGCGTGGCCCCTGGGCAGGGGCCACGGCCCGGTGGAGCGCTTCTTCTAGATATAGGGCTCAGCCATCCCCAATCACATTCCTTCCGGCTGACCCTGCGAAGAAGACTCGTTGCTCTTGTCTTTCATCATGGGGCACTCCCCCTTCTCCATGTGTCCCTTATGCTGGTCATGCATGCAGCACTTGCCATCTTTCATCTTGGCTGCGCATTCCTCCGGGGACATGGCGCATTTGCCATCTTTCATCATGGGGCAGTCCTGCTCTCCCATGTGTCCCTTATGTTGGTCATGCATGGGGCACTTGCCATCCTTCATCATGGGGCAGTCCTGTTTCCCCTCGGCCTTGCCATGCATCTTTTCATGGACCGCCTGATGATCGCTCATCATATGGCTCCCTTCATGGGAGGGCTTTGCGTCATGGGTGTCCGGCGGGGTATGGTCCGCATCCATGGGGGGGTGTTTGAGCGGGAAACTTCCAGAGCGCCCCGCAAACTTGGTGGCCTTGCCGGCCAGGGTGGGAAACTTTTCCTGGGCGTATGTGGCGTGACAGTTCAGGCACCCCTCGTTGAGGCGATAGAACAAATATGGAGTCACGTTCCACTGTCCCGCCTTGGCGGCGCTGGCCAGCATCCCGGCGAAGTCGTGGAAGTCATGGTCCATTTTCACGAAACCGGGGGGGAGGGAGTTGTGCAGCTCCTTCATCTGCTCCGGCTTCAGCTTCCTGGCCAGGATGAAGCTCTCCTTCATTCGGGTGGCGATATCCACCACCATGGCCTTGTCCCCCGTGGCGATGGCCGGGCCCAGGTCCGCCATTCCCTGCTGGATAAAGGTCATCTCTTCGGTCAGCAGTTGTTTGAGTTCCGGAGAGAGCGACAGCTTCCCTTCCGGCGCCGTGGAGTGCCCCTCATGGCCATGATTCGCCTGGTGGTCTGCATCGCTGGCGCTGGCGGCGCTGGCGTCGGCGCTGGCGTGGCTGTGGGATGAGGTGGCGTGGCCTCCCTGATTGTGGTGGCACCCGGCCAGAAGGGCGGCGGAAACCGCGCAAAAGGCAAAAAAGG
>JAOUPQ010000277.1 GCA_029879765.1 Nitrospinota bacterium
CTGACATTCCGGATCCCCGAACCGGCAGTTGAACTCCAGCACCTTCGGCCCGTCGGCGGTGATCATGATCCCGGCGTACAGCACACCACGGTATGGCTCTCCCATGTCATGCATGGTCTTTATCACAGGTTTGATTATGCGGCTTTCGATGTCCGCCAGAATTTGGGGCGTGACCACCGGCGCGGGGGAATAGGCGCCCATCCCGCCGGTGTTGGGGCCGGTGTCTCCATCGCCGATCCGTTTATGATCCTGGGCCGCCGGCATCATGTGATAGCGCTCCCCATCACAGAACACCAGCACCGAGGCTTCCTCCCCCACCAGTTTTTCCTCCAGCACCACGGTGGCCCCGGCGGCGCCGAACTCCATCTGGCCCATCATCCGGTCTATGGCCTCCACCGCTTCCCCTTTCGTGTCGCACACCACCACCCCCTTGCCGGCGGCCAGCCCATCCGCCTTCACCACAACGCCATTGGGAAAGCGATCCAGGGCCTCCACCGCCTCGTCGCGCGCTGTGTGAGTCTCGTAGGCCGCAGTGGGAGCCCCGGCGCTGGTGACCACGCTTTTCATGAAGTCCTTGCTCCCTTCCAGCCGGGCGGCGGCTTTGGAGGGGCCGAACACGGTCAGCCCCTGCTCGCGGAACAGGTCCACTATTCCATCGCACAGGGGAGCCTCCGGCCCCACCACCGTCAGGGCCACCAGGTTCTCCCTGGCGAACTTCGCCAGCTCCTCGATATCGTCCGCAGGGATGGGGACATTCTGCGCCAGCTTCGCCGTGCCCGCGTTGCCGGGGGCGCAGAAAACCTTCCCCGCTTTCGGGCTCTGTTTTATTTTCCACACCAGGGCGTGCTCCCTTCCACCGGAGCCGATCACCAGGATATTCATTTACGTCATCTCCCCTTTTTAAAATGAGATTGGCCAGGGAGCCTTGCGCCCCCTTGCCATTATAGTTTCTTAAGTTCCTCGAACAGCGCTTGGCGCATCATATCCTCCGGCACCTTGCGCACCACCACTCCCTTGCGGAAGATCAGCCCGCATCCCTTGCCGCCCGCAATGCCGATATCCGCTTCCCTGGCCTCCCCCGGCCCGTTCACCACACACCCCATCACCGCCACGGTGATCCGCTTGTCCATTTTGCGAATCTCCTCCTCCACCTCGGTGGCCAGGCGGATCAGGTCTATCTCCGTCCTTCCGCATGTGGGGCACGATACCATCTCCGGCCCCACGTCGCGCAGCCGCAACGAGCGCAATATCTCAAAGCCCACCAGCACCTCCTCCACCGGGTCGTCGGTGAGGGAGACCCGGATGGTGTCTCCAATTCCCTCGGCCAGCAGGATGCCGATACCTATGGCGGATTTGATGGTCCCGCCGAACCGGGTTCCCGCCTCGGACACCCCCACATGCAGAGGATAATCCACCATCCCCGCCAGCGCCCGATACGCCGCCACGGTCAACCCCACCGAGGAGGCTTTCATGGACACCTTGATGGCATCGAATCCCAGATCCTCCAGGATGTGGATATGCTCCATGGCCGAATCCACCATGGCTTCCACCGTGGGGCCGCCATATCTGGCCAGCAGCTTGCGCTCCACCGATCCGGCGTTGACGCCGATCCGGATGGGGGCGCCTTTGTCCCGGGCGGCGCGGACCACCTCCTCCACCCTGCCGCGGGCGCCGATATTGCCAGGATTCAGACGCAAGGCGTCGGCGCCGCTTTGCAGGGCGGTGAGCGCCAGGCGGTGGTCGAAGTGTATGTCCGCCACCAGGGGGATCGATATGCCAGTCTTGATCCGGGCTATGGCCAAGGCCGCCTGCTGGTCCGGCGCCGCCACCCGAACGATCTCGCACCCCGCCTCCTCCAGCCTTTTGATCTGGGCGATGGTGGCCGGGGCGTCGCGGGTGTCGGTGTTGGTCATGGACTGGACGGATATATCCGCCCCACCCCCCACGGGCACGGAGCCTATATGAATGCGCTTCGATTGTCTCATCGTCTAATTCTAATGCCCCGCCGCCGGTGGACACAACCGCAAGATGGACATGACCTTCCCGGAAATGATATCGTTAACCGCTGACAACGAAATATAGTCTTAGGAGGATCGTTGATGATAATCAGGTTTCGGGCCATATTATTCCTGGCCGCGGTCTTGGTGGGGAGCCTCGGGTTTGCAGGATCCATCCATGCCGCCGAGCACAAAGAAGCGCCAGGCAAGGCCGACAAAGCCGCCAATACGGAAAAGAAGGAGAAAAAAATGAGTGGTAACGAAGAGATGGCCGTCATAGCCACCAGACATGGAAAAATCAAGATCAAGTTTTTGCCGGAAGTGGCGCCCAAGCATGTGGCGAGCATGAAAAAACTGATCAAGGATAAATTCTATGACGGAACCACGTTCCACAGGGTCATCCCCGGCTTCATGATCCAGGGGGGCGATCCCAACTCCAAGGACGCGGAGAACCGCTCCATGCACGGCACCGGGGGACCGGGCTACAACATCCCCGCCGAGTTCAACGCCCGCAGCCATAAACGCGGGATCGTATCCATGGCCCGCTCCGGCCATCCGGACAGCGCCGGCTCGCAGTTCTTCATCTGCGTGGCGGACTCTACTTTCCTGGACGGACAATACACCGTCTTCGGCGAAGTGGTGGACGGGATGGACGTGGCGGACAAGATCGTGGCCGAGCCCAGGGACAGAAACGACAATCCCAACGAACGGGTGGAGATGACCGTCACGCTGGAATAGCGCAGGACAACTTTCGCTCAACCGCCCGTCCGGCCCTGCGCCGGGCGGGTTTTTTTTATTCCGGCAGCCCCGCCAGATGAGGCCCCAGCAGCCGCCCCAGGTGGATAAGCGTTGCGTCGGCTTCCATGATTCGGATCAGCCGTTCCATCGCAGGCCTGATGTAGGGCAGGTACACCTCGGTCTTTCGGACGGTGGCCTGATAACCATAGGTCCCCAGCGCCTTGTAAAGTCTTTGGGCTGCGGAGAGGTGGTACAGCTCAAAGAACCGGTCTCGGCTCCACGGCGCGGCCGCCTCGGCGGCCAGCCTGTCATAGTAATACCCGGCCAGATCCCTCTCCAGCTCCGGCCCCAGCTCCACATAAGGGTCGAGCAATAGCGAGGCCAGGTCGTATTGCATGCGGCCCATCCTGGCGTCCTGATAATCGATCCACACCCTGCGGGCGCCCGGCGTCATGATGTTGCGGGAATGGAAGTCGCGATGGGCCAGGGTCTCCATCTCCCCGGCCAGCGCCCCCACCACTTCCCCCCAGTGACGCTTCATGGCGGCCATATCCGCCGAAGATGGCGCCGCGCCCAGATAGCCTTGCAGAAAATGGGTGTCGGCGAATTCGATTTCGAATCCCAGTTTCTCCTCGTCGAATTTCAGGGAGTAGCACTCCATCCCCTTGTCCTCGCGGGCGCGGGCGGCAAGCTGGAAGCGGACCAGGTTTTCGATGACGGCCCGATACTCTTCCCGTTTCATCTCCCCGGTCATGCCGCCCATCGAGTCCTGGAGCATCCTGTCCCCCAGATCTTCCATGACCAGCATGGAGCCTTCATTCCCTCCCAGCTCAGGCACATCGGCGCCCAACTGCCGCATAAGCTGGGTCATGGCCATGAACTTTTCCACATCGGTGGAGTGGGGAGCGGCCATCACCACAATGGTGGAATCGTCATCGAACCGGACCCGAAAGTATCGCCGGGTGGAGGCGTCCCCCGCCATGGCGGCCACCTGCGCCACTTTTTTCCCGACGGCCCCTGTGGCAAAGAGGGCTATCTTGTCCGACGAGGAGTCAACCTTTCCTGGCAAGTTCCAT